>JBFGRH010000160.1:0-5009 GCA_041563795.1 Nitrospiraceae bacterium
CCCATCATCTGGGCGGTCATCGTGACGATCAGCTGCAACACGTCTTCGATCAGCCGGTTCGAGGCGACCGTTTCCGACACCCGGGACAACGTCTCCACCTGACGGGCCTTCCGCGTCATCGCGGCATACAGCCTCGCGTTCTCGATGGCTCCGCCGACCTGGTTCGCGATGGTGGACAGCAAGGCCAGCTCGTCCGGCTGATACCGCCTGGCGCGCTTGTGCTGGACGTTGATGACCCCCACGAGCTCTTTTTTGGCCATGATCGGGACGGAGACGAAGGCCTGATAGCGGTCCTCCGGAAGGTTGTGGAAGAACTTGAAGCGCGGATCGTCGCTGGCGTTGCTGGGAATGAACACGCGCTGCTGGTTTCGAGCGACCCAGCCCGTGATCCCCTCCCCCATCCCCAGCGTGATCCTGCCGATGAGCTTCGGGTGCGGATTCTTCGAGGCGCGCAGAATCAACTCGTCCCGGCCGTCGGACAGCAGATACAACAGGCAGGAGTCCGCCTTCGTCACCTCGACCACGACCTCGACGATGTGGGCCAGCACGGCCTCCAGGTCCAGCGTGTTCGTAACCGAGTCGCTGATCCGGTGCAGAATCTCCGCCTCGCGGGTCTTCTCGCGCAAGGCTCGTTCGAGCTGCTCTGCCGACGGACGTCTTCGAGTGGACACGTGTGGTTCGCCCCTTACCCGCGCATCGCCGTCTTGCACCATGCCTTGAATGGACGCTCCCCCACGGTCCTCACCACGACGCGGCCGATGCGCTCGGGCAAGACGCAGTGGACCTGGCCCTGCAGGACCTTCTTGTCCAGCTGCATGGCCCGCCAGAGCGCCGTGCAGGACGCGCGGGGCAGGGTGTCGGAGAGGTGGGCCCGCCGCACGAGGTCCCGCTGCCGACGCACCACGGCCGGATCACACAACCCCATGGACCGGGCGAGATCGGCTTCCTGGATCATCCCGATGGCGACCGCCTCCCCGTGGATCAGCGACCGATAGCGTCCCAGCGCTTCCAGCGCATGGCCGACGGTATGCCCGTAATTGAGGATCCGGCGCAGCCCCGTTTCCCGTTCGTCCTTTGACACGACCTCGGCCTTGATCTCGCAGGACCGCGCGATGACCCGCATGACCGGCTCCCGCACTATCTCGACGATCCGGTCCATGTGCGTCTCCAGAAAGCCGAAAAAATCCTCGTCCGCGATCACGCCGTACTTGATGACCTCGGCCAAGCCCGCGATCCACTCGCGGCGGGGCAAGGTCCGCAAGGTCTCGGGGTCGATGAGGACCAGCTGCGGCTGGTGGAACGCGCCGATCAGATTCTTTCCCGCCGGGTGGTTCACGCCGGTTTTTCCACCCACGCTGGAGTCGACCTGCGACACCAGCGTCGTCGGCACCTGGATGTAGGGGATGCCCCTCACGTAGACGGACGCCGCGAATCCGGCGATGTCCCCCACCACCCCTCCGCCCAGGGCCACGACCACGGACCGGCGCTCGAATCGAGCGTGAACCAGGCGATCCAGGATGACTCCCACCGACCGGAGCGTCTTCGTCCGCTCCCCGCTGGGGAGGATGATCTGCTCCGCCGCGAAGCCGGCGCGTTTGAGCGAACGCATGACGGGAGCGGCGTAGTGCCTGGCAACCGATCGATCGGTCACGACCGCAGCCTTGCCGGTGAAGCCGAGCCCCGCCAGCGCCGGGCCGACGTCACCGAGACACCCGGGACCGATGCGGATCTCATAGCTCCGCGCCCCCAGGGAGACCTTGACGATCTCCTGGCCGGCGTCTCTGGCGTTGCGACCTACCATCATCGTGGCGCGCGTCTCCCCTGACCTACGGGCCGCATCATCGTGTGATCCATCTCGAATGAGGACGGGGGACGAAGGAAGATCAGGAGGGGGATGCTACCACAAGCCCGCGAGAACTAAAAGGCTTTCACGTAGGCCTGGTACGCCTCGAAATTGCGCGTCATCTCCTCGAGGGTGTCGCCGCCGAACTTTTCCACCATCGCATTGGCCATCTCGAAGGCGATCACGGCCTCACCGACGACGCCGGCCGCAGGGACCGTGCAGATGTCCGACCGCTCCACCGTCGCGTCGAACGGCTCCTTGCTCTCGATGTCCACGCTTTTCTTGGGGCTGTACAGCGTCGAAATCGGCTTCATGGCCACGCGCAGGACGATAGGGTTGCCATTGGTGATGCCGCCCTCCAGGCCCCCGGCGTTGTTGCTCTTTCGCACGAAGCCGGGAAGGCCCCGGTCATAGTAGATGTCATCATGCACCTCGGAGCCGAACCGTCGCGCGGCCTCGAACCCCATGCCGATTTCCACCCCCTTCATCGCCTGGATGCTCATGGCGGCCATCGCGAGCCGGGCGCCCAGTCGCCGGTCCCATTGGGCATAGGTTCCCAACCCGATGGGCGGATTCGTGACCACCACCTCGAATACCCCGCCGAGAGTATCCCCACGGTGCTTGGCGGCTCGAATCTGCTCGATCATGCGCGCGCCCGCCTCCTCGTCCGCGCAGCGCACGTCCGACGCCTCGGCGCGCTCGAAGGCCTCGAGCGGATCCTCCACCCGCTGCGCGACGATCCCGCCAATCTCGGTCGTGTAGCTGACCACCCGCATCCCGAACTCGGCGAGCAGGGCCTTCGCGACGGCGCCGATCGCGACACGGATGGCCGTCTCCCGCGCACTGGCCTTCTCCAGGACATTGCGCACGTCGCGGTGCCCGTACTTGATGGCCCCCACCAGATCCGCATGGCCCGGCCGCGGCCGTGTGACGATCTTTCCGGGCGGAACGGGGCCGGGCTCACTGGCCATCACGTCCTTCCAGTTCTCCCAGTCCTTGTTGGCCACACGCAGGCCGATGGGCGTGCCCAGGGTCCGCCCCTTGCGGACGCCGCTCAGGAACTCCACCTGGTCCTGCTCGACACGCATGCGGCCGCCACGGCCGTAGCCGCGCTGCCGCCGGGCCAGATCGTTGTTGATGATGTCGTGGGTGAGAGGGAGGCCCGCCGGCGCTCCCTCCAGAACGGCAATGAGGCACTTGCCGTGGGACTCCCCGCCATTGAGGTAGCGCAACATGGCGGGATTTTAGACCGGTTTCGCCTCAAGTTACAATGGTCGGGGTCAGGAAGATCAGCAGCTCCTGCTTCGAGACGGTTTCCGTCTTGTTCTTGAACAACCAGCCCAGGACGGGAATCCGGGAGAGATAGGGCACGCCGCCGACGGAATTGTCCTGGGTGTCGACGAAGATCCCCCCGATCACGACCGTCTCTCCGTTCCGGACCATGACCTGGGTCGTCGCCTCACGCTTGTCGATGCTGGGGCCGGCCGGATTGCTGCGCGCACCGACTGCGTTTCGGGTCGCCTTGACCTTCAGGAGAATGTTCTTGGCCTCCTCGTTGGGGTCCCTCGAGGTGATCTGCGGCGTCACCTGGAGCGTGAGGTTGGCATCCACGAAGGTGGTCTGCGTGCCCTGGAGCGAGGTGGTTTGGAACGGGATCGCCTCTCCCTGCTCGATCTTGGCCTCCTGGTTGTCGAGGGTCGTGATGCGCGGGGCTGCGATGACCTTCGTGAGACCCAGCAGCTCGCCGGCCGACAAGCGGAGGTCGAGGTCGAGTCCATCCCCCAGCCGACCCATGTTGAATCCGATGCCGGGCACGTTGCCGAGACCGGTCACGGCCGCCGGGAGATTGACGAGGAAGGTGCGCTCGAATTGACCGTCCGATCCCTCCGTGTTCGGCTCCGAGAACGGACCGGTCAGATTCCCGACGACCTGGAAGGAGCCGTCGTCGTTGAAATCCTTGTGCCGCAGGCCCCACTGCACGCCCATGGAGCGGGAATAGTTGGTGTCGGCCTGCACGATGCGCGCCTCGATCTGTACCTGCGGGCTGACGATGTCGAGCTTGCGAACGAGCTCCATGAACTCAACAACCTTCGACTCCGTCTCCTGCAACACCAGGGCGTTGCTCCCCTTGTTGACCTGGAGCTGACCCCGGGGGCTGAGGTGCTGTTTCAGCGTCACCAGGATGTCGTTGGCTTTCACATTCTGGACGTAGATGACTTTTGTCAGCAGATTCTCGGCCTTGATCTTCGACTCCTGGGCCCTCGCTTCGGCCTCCTGCTGCTTGGCAATGTTGGCGAGGGTATCGATCCAGATGATATTCCCTTCGCGGACCATCCCCAGATTGTTCATCTTCAGCAGCATGTCCAGGGCCTGGTCCCAGGGAATGTTGACCAGCTTCATCGTGACCTTGGCCTTCACGCCCTCACCGATCACGATGTTGAATCCACTGACCTCCGCGATCAACCGCAACACGTTGCTGATATCCGCGCCCTGGAAATCGAGCGAGATCCGGCGCCCCTTGTAGGTTCCCGTTCCCGCAATGGGATTGAAGGCGGTCTGCCCGCCGCTCATCTGCGCCAATCGGGGGCTGGGCTGGGTGATTTTGCTCAGCGGCGGTATCGGTGCCTGTCGCAACGCGACCTTGGAGGGCACCGTCTTCGGCGCCGTGCTTGGGGGCGTCTTCCGTGCCATCTTTCGCTTGGGGGGCTCGGCTTGCTTGGGCTGAGCGCTCAATTCCTTTGACGCCGGCGACGGGGGGGCGGCGGCCTGGAGCCGGACGCTCAGCCGGTTGTCAGTTCGTTGCACGGAATAGGCGATCGGTCGGGGCAAGTCGAAGACCAGCCGAAGCCGGTCGACGTGGTGGCCGATGCGAATGCGCTTCAGCAGAGCATGGTCGACGGGCAGGACCTTCCGTTTCAAGGCGGACGATAGCGCCGGGAGGTCGACAACCAGCCGACCCTGGTCGATGAGCTTGGCGTCGTAGCGCAACAGCCCGTCGCCGAAGATCGTGATCACCGCCGTTCCAGCGCCCCGTTGCACCTCGACCTTGGTCATGACCGTGGCGCGGTCTGCGGCTGGCTCCCCAGGTGAACCCGCTGTCCGCCCCGCCTCCGCCCCCGTCGAGTCTTGTGGCAGGCCAAGGAGCAGCGGCGCTGCGATGACCGCC
>JBFGRH010000161.1:0-4970 GCA_041563795.1 Nitrospiraceae bacterium
ACCACCACGTCGATGTCGTGCGCTTCACGGTGGTCGTCTTTGCCGCGATCATGGCGCTGGAGCAAATCGGGATCGGGACCGATATTATCACCTCGTCCATCCAGATCATCATCGCAGCGATCGGCTTGGGCCTGGCGCTGGCCTTCGGGCTGGGCGGACGGGATGCGGCGGGGGACGTCATCAAGAACTTCGTCGCGCGGCAGCGGAAGTCGTAAGGCGACGCGTCACGGACGCGGGCAGGATCTGCCGGGTCTGCGGGCCGACTCAGGCTTGCAGGCCACGGCCGTTCTGTTCGACAGCCGCGGGATCCGGGTTCGATCGCAGGGGGTTGGCGAGGATCGTGACTGCCATGCCCGTCAAGCAGGGCATGGTCGTCCCGTGTGCGGTTACCGGGTCCAGAAGCGGCCCACGGGTTTGTTGGGGCGCGGACGAGACCGGCCCGGCCAGAGAATCCCGCGCCGGTACGAGGCCCAGGCGAGGATCACTGCGATCAACAGGACGAGGAAGGCCATAGGGGCAAACTATACGCAGACGCTGACGGATGGCTACCCGGCAGTTCCCCGGTGTTCTCCTCGAATATCCCTTGAAGGTCGTATTATTCTTCCTCGCCTTCCTTGAAGCGAAACTCCACAGGGGCCCCCGGTGATCTGACGCCAAGTGCGACAGTGTGCGATGGAAGGCGCGCAACTCGTGTCGATTTCAGGGCTGTAGCCCTGTCGTCATCGGTTTTTGCGGGTCCGGGTCTTGCATCGAAGTCTTGTATCGAAAAGGATGGCGACGGCAGGCGATAGAGGGCACTCTGGGAGACCGAGGGATTGGAGGGTGGGCAGATCATGAGCACCAGGCGCGGCAAGCGGTACACCACATCCTACAAGGAGCGGGAACATCCCAACCAGGATCCCTATGCGCTGCTCCGCGCGCCAAAGGGACCGGTGATCTGCCGGAAGTGCAAGGCTGTGTATGCGAAGAAGCGGTGGCGGTTCGACAAGACTGCGGCCCGCAAGCTCGCGGCCTCCCCCCGCACACACAAGATCGTCTGCCCGGCCTGCCAGAAGATTCGGGACAGGTATCCGGAAGGCATCGTCACGTTGAAATGGTCCGGTCTCAGGGACCATGCGGAGGAGATCAGGGGCCTGATCGGTCATATCGAAGCGCGCGCCAAGTCGGTGAACCCGCTCGAACGGGTGATGAAAGTCGTGAAGCGACGGAACGAGATGGAAGTGCAGACGACGAACGACCGGCTCGCGCAGCGCATTGGACGGGAACTGGTGCGCGCTTTCAAGGGAACGGTCAAGTACACGTGGGCCCATCGGGACATGCTCATTCGGGTTGTCTGGCGGGGACCGGAGAAAACAGTCATGGGACGCAGGCGCTGAACGAATCCGGCCGCCAACGCCCCCGCCATCCGCCGTCGTGCGGGCCGCCAGCCATGGAGTGAATGGCCGGACTTGAAGTTCGGCAGAACCTCACGAACGAGTAGGTTGAGAGAAATGATGAGCAAGGTGGCGATAATCGGGACCGGTTCCGTCGGAGCGACGATCGCCTACGTGCTGCTGATGCGCGGCCTCGCCAGGGAGCTGGTGTTGATCGACAGGCTCGCCGACAAGGCCCGCGCCGAAGCCATGGACCTCAACCACGGCGCGATGTTCGTCCAGCCGGTTTCCGTGACGCACGGAACCATCGACGACTGCGCGGGAGCCCGCGTCGTCGTCATCACGGCCGGCGCGAAACAACAGCCGGGTCAATCCCGCCTGGAGCTGGCGGAGGCGAACGCCAGGCTCTTCGAAAGACTGATTCCGGAAGTGGTGCGGACCGCCCCCGAGGCGCTCCTCCTGATCGTGTCCAACCCGGTTGATGTGCTCACGGACCTCGCGTTGCGGCTCTCCGGGCTTCCGGCGCAGCGGGTGATCGGATCCGGCACGGTGCTGGACACGTCGCGCTTCCGGTTTCTGATCGGCCGGTATTTCAACGTGTCGGTCAGCAACGTGCATGCCTATATCATCGGGGAACACGGCGACAGCGAAGTGGCGCTCTGGTCGAGCGCGCAGTTGGGCAACGTGCGATTGACCGACCTGGCCCTGCCCGACCGTCCGCCCCTGAACGACGAGTCGAAACGTGCGATCGTGGAAGGGGTGCGTGGCGCGGCGGGAGAGGTGATCCGGGCCAAGGGCGCGACCAACTGGGCCGTCGGGCTCGCGGTGGCGAGAATCCTGGAGGCGCTGCTGCGGGACGAACGGGTCGTGCTCACGGTGAGCCGGTGGCTCGAGGGGTATCTGGGCGTGGAGGGCGTCTGCCTCTCCGTGCCCTGCGTGGTGTCCGGGAATGGCGCCGAGTCCTGTTTGACGGTGGCCTGCGACCCGGGTGAACTCACGGCGTTCAGGCGGTCCGCCGACATCGTCCGGACCGTCGGCGCCCGGCTCGGTGCGGCATGAAGGACGGCGGCGCCGACGCGGCGACAAGGAATTGACAGGACCCGCCTGAACCGTCAGACTCCGCGCGATGGGCGATTTCCTTCGCGATCCCAAAATCCATGCGGTGCTCGGCTCGATCGTCGTCACGATCGGCTTCTGGCTGGTCTGGGGGGAATTGCCGCTGGCGCTCGTGGCCGCCGTCGCCTTGGGCATGGCCGCATTTCTCGCCTGGCAGGGCTCGACCATCGGGCGGGTGTGGGCCTGGGCCAGCCTGCTGCTGGGGATGGCCAGCGCCGCCTGGCCGATCGTGACGATGCTTCAGATCAGACGCCTGACGGAGCAGCCGAGCGACGAGCAGATGGGCATGATTCTCACGGCCGTGGTGGCCGGGCTCTTCGCCGCCGTCTTCTGGCTGAGCTTCGGGTGGGGTATCTTCCGCTGGGTCCAGCGCAGGGAAGCCGAGCAGGCCCAGAGTGTGGCCACAGTGCAGGCGGCGGACAGGAAGCGACCGCAGAAGCAGTCGAAAGGCCGGCGCTGAGCCTACCCCAACTCCATCGGATCAACAATCACGTCGAACTTCAGTCCCCGGGACTCCTTGCCCGCCTCGATGGCCTCCAGCGTGGCCTTCACGCTCTGACGCGCCGCGTCTCCGTCGGGTGATTTCACGAGGATCTGCCAGCGATGGCGTCCTCGGATCCGCTGCACCGTGGCGGGAATGGGCCCGAGCACGGCCATGGTGCCGGAGTGTTTTCGTCCCTGCGCCTTGACCGCCGCGGTCCATCGCTCAGCCGCCGCGCGCACCGCAGATTCCGTTTTTCCGGACACGCCGAGGCTGATCAGCTGCGCGAAGGGCGGGTAGCCCAGGGCGCGCCGGAAGGCCAGTTCCTGCTCGTAGAACTGCGCGGGATCGCCCGCGGCGATGGATGCGATCACGTGGTGGTCCGGCAGAACCGTCTGCAGGACGACCTGGCCCTCGGGACGTGCCAGCCACACGGCGTCGCGCAGCGCATGGTAGGTCCGTTCCGCCGAACGAAAGTCGGGCCGGTGCAGGCCCGTGTCCGCGTAGGGGATGCCGACGAAGCCGACCGGCCGGACGGGCACGTCCTGAAACAGCAGTTGGGTCCCGATCAACAGATCCAGATCGTTCGCGGCGATGCCGTTCCGCAGGCGCGCCGCCTGGTCGGGTGTGCGCGCCGTATCCCGGTCGAGCCGGCCGATGCGCGCGCCGGGAAAGAGGAGCCGGAGTTCCTCTTCCAGCCGCTCCGTGCCGGAGCCGACCGGTTCGATCCGCGCGGACCGGCAGGACGGGCAGGTGTCGGGCACCGGTTCAGTCGCGCCGCAATAGCGGCAGGCCAGCCGGCGCACCCGCTTATATAAGGTGAGCGAGACGCTGCAACGCGTGCAGGCCGGTGAGACGCCGCAGTCCCGGCAGTGCAGGGCGGAGGCGAATCCCTTCCGGTTCGCGAACAGGATCGCGCCCGTCCCGGCGTCCAGGGCCGTCCGGATCCCGGCGCGCATCGGCTCCGAGAGGAGCGTGCGCGCGGGGCTTTGCCGCAGATCGACCAGATGGACGGTCGGCTGGGGCGCCGCCACGACGGGTTCCCGCGACCGGGCGACCTGCTGCCAGGTGTCGATCGAGGCATGGGCCGTGCCCAATAGGAGCACGGCGCCGCATTGCCGCGCCCGCATCGCGGCCACCTCCCGCGCGTGGTAATGCGGTTCCTGTTCCTCCTTGAGCGCCGGGTCTTCTTCGTCGTCCACGCAGATCAGGCCGGGGGCTCGCAGCGGAGCAAAGACCGCGGATCGCGTGCCGATGACGAGGTCGGCGTCGCCGCGCTGAACGCGGCGCCACTCGCGTTCACGCGAGGCAGGGGGCAGTTCGCTATGGAGCTGGGCGATCCGGTCGGGCCAGCGGCCGGCGCAGAGAGCCGCCAGCGCCGTCACGCGGCGGATCTCCGGAGAAATGACCAGCACGGTCTTGCTGCTCGTCAGAGCGGCCTCGACCGCCATCATGAGGAGTGACCAGCGGCGCAGCGTGGCCTCTTCGACGAGGAACGTGGCCTGGCGCTGCGCGCTGAGCGCCTCCAGGAAGTGCGGCCACCACGACGGCGCTGCGATTGTCGGCAGCGACGGCGGGGCCCCTGACGGGACGGAGAGGGATGCGTCCCGATGTGTGCCGGCCGTTCGGCCGGCGCGGGTGCTCTTCCGCGCGCCGGGCATGACCGGCAGGATCGGGCGGAGGCACTGTCCCCAGGGAGCAAGGTAATGGTCCGACACCAGCCGCGTCAGTTGCAGGATGTCCTCTGGAATTGTCCCGTCACCCGATTCGTCCGCCACGGCAAGGATGTCGCGGATGCGGATCGGCGTCGCGCGGGGCGGGCCGGAGAGCGGCAGGCTTGCGGACGAGACCGTCACGACCACGCCCGACACAGTGCTCGGTCCCAGCGGCACACGCACGAGGCTGCCGACCTCGACGCGCGAGCGGAGGGTATCCGGGATGCGGTAGGTGAAGGTGCGATGCAGGTGCCGCGGCACGATGACGTCGGCATGGAGGGGGGC
>JBFGRH010000162.1:0-4969 GCA_041563795.1 Nitrospiraceae bacterium
ATGCTCGCTGTTGTGGCGTTGGCCTATCAGTACTGGACCACCCAACAGTCAACGAGCGGGCCGGCGGTGGTTTCAGCCAACGGATTTGTCACGATGCCCCCAATGGATGGCGGAAACCCCAATCAAGTCGTCGTGTTCGTTCCGGAAGACTCCCCCCCTGAGAAGGTTCAGAAAGCCGATGAATTGGCGCAGCAACTCGGCACGCGCAATATTCCGACCCTTCGCACGCACAGCGTGTCGTTTGCCTCGTCTGTTCTAGACCCTAAAGTCGGCGTCCGACTCGACTCGGTCATGAAGGGCGAACCGCCCATCGTCTTCGTCAACGGAAGGGGCAAGGCAAATCCGACACTCGAGCAGATCATCGCCGAATACAGGGCAACACCGTAAACTCCGGCACACGATCGTCGTAGAGACCGACCACCGGTCAGCGCGATGACTCTCCTGTTCAAGAATCTTATCTTCATGGTGGTCGTGCCGGGCACGGCCGCGGTCTACTTTCCACTCTTTCTCGCACGAGACTCATCGCCCGCGTCGGGCTGGGTGTTCATCCTCGCGTTGGGCCTGCTGACGGCCGGCGGCGCGATGTATGCCTGGTGCGTCTGGGACTTCGCGGCGTTTGGACGCGGCACGCCGGCCCCGATCGATCCCCCAAAGAAGCTCGTCATGCGCGGGCTATACCGGTACACCCGCAATCCCATGTACCTGAGCGTGATGACCGTCATCCTGGGCTGGGCGGTTCTCTACGAGGCCGGAGTCCTGGCGCTGTACGCCTTGGCCCTGGGCCTCTGCTTCCATCTGTTCATCCTGTTCTACGAGGAGCCGCACCTGCGCGGGGTCTTCGGGAAGGAGTACGAGGACTACTGCGCGGCCGTGGGCCGCTGGGTTCCGAAGCTGCCACGGACATAGACCGCGGGGACCCGCGAGGTTACTTCTTTTTCTTCTTGTCGTCCGGATTGTCTGAAAACAACAGCCAGGCGAGCACGATGAAGCCGACGGTGACGGCGGCGATGGCGAGCCAGGTTCCGAATTTTTCCGGCATCAGCGAGCTCCTTGTGTCCGACCCTGCAGCCGCTTCAGCAAATCGGGATCGATTCGCTTCACCTTCCCGTCCGGGGTCGTCGCGATGAGCGTGGCCGAGCCTACCACGACGACGCGGCCGCTCGCTTTCTCCCTGATCACATGGGAGAAGCAAAACGAGGCCTTCCCCTGTTCGCTCATCATGGTCTCAACGGCCAGCGTCTCGCCCAGGCGGGCCGGCGATTTGTACTCAAGTTCGGCGCGGACCACCATAAAGATCGTGCCTTCCTTCGCGAGTTGCGCCACGGAGAAACCGTTCTGTTCCAGGTAGTCCGTCCGCGCCCGCTCGAAATACTTCAGATAGTTGGCATAGTACACCACCCCGCCGCAGTCCGTGTCCTCGTAGTAGATTCTCACCTCCATGACTACAGCACCAGCACGGGAAATGCGGGCAGGGAAACCGTGTTCACACCCGTGAGTTTCATCACAATCTCGTACAGCTGCTGAAACCGTTCCGGCTTCACGGGCTCAAACCCGTGTCCCAGCACCGCCTGATTGGCGGCGTCGAGCAGCGGCTTCATCTTCGGCCACTGCGCCAGATAGGCCTGGCCCATCTGGCTGCCGAGGCCGTCCAGGGCGCGGAACTGATCGTGAAGCGGCAATTTGTATTTCCCGTCCAGGTCGCTCAGGAAGCAGGTCCGGCAGGTCTCGCGCAGCGCCTCCGGCAACTGCTCGGGCTGCAGGTCCCACGTTTTGATGTTGTACTGCTTGAACAACTGGAATTGTGCGAAGGCTTCGAGCGCGCGCACCAGCGTCATCGTCGCCGCTTCGAAGTCATGCCCGACGTCCGCCCGGCGCCGCGCATGCGCCAGCAGGTCCAGCGCGAGCGTTTCCTTGACCTCATTCGGATCGAGCACGAGCTTTTCCAGGAACCCGGCGTTCTGTTTGACGCCGGTCAGCACGGCTTTCAGTCCGGGCGGCCCGCCCCAGACCGAGGCCATGTCCAGCGCCTTGTGCGCATTCTTGAGCTTGTCCCAGGCCTGCCGATACTGGAACCGATCCCAAAGACCGTAGCCCTCCGCGAGATCGGCCAAGGCCCGATACATGGGCTTCTGCCCGCCGCTGACGCGCGCCTCGATCTGCCGGAACAGGACCGACGCCGCCGCGAAGGCGCCGCGGTTGAACTGCCCGCAGGCCTCGTGGCGGGCCTGCGCCGCGGCTTCGTCCCAGGGGTTGCCCTGCAGCCAGGCCCTCCCCTGGCCGTCAACGGTGATCGCCTCCTCATCGGATCCGGCTGTCGCCTGCCCGATCATGACCACGCGCGAGGTGAAGGGCAGGCTCGCCAGCGAGAGCGCCGCGGCCATGGCCGGCGTGGCGCCGGTCAGATCCACGACCAGTTCCCCGGGCTGCACCTCCCAGGTCCGCATCATGTCGGGGAGCGCGCGGGCGACGGCCTGGTAGGACACGAGGAAGCGCGCCGCGTCCGGCGTCACGATCCAATCCCACTTGCGCGGCATCGTGTGGACCTTCGGCTGCACGGACGATTCGACCAGCCCCTTGGCCGATTCGGGCGCGAAAAAACAGAGGAGTTCCGGTTTGAGCCGGTTGACGGTGTAGACGGCGGCGGGCGCCTGGTCGGTGATCGCAATCAGCAGGGCTTTGACGGAACCGTCGGTCGCCATGACGCGCGGACTATAGCACCGGCACGGCGGGTGTTCAACGCGACCCGCGCCGGGAGAGTTCTCCTTGACGGGTTGCGTAAAGCCATCTAGACTTTCGGCGGTCGCGCGGGCGACGTTCACCTCCCGAGGCGTTCGATGACCTGGTGGTACTGGCTCCTCCTGGGACTGTTCCTGGCCGGCGCAGAGATGATGGCGCCCGGCGATTTCTTTCTCCTGTTTTTCGGGATTGCCGCCCTGATCGTCGGCGGGCTGGTCGGTTTCGAGCTGGTCGTCACCGACTGGCTGCAATGGCTGCTGTTCTCCGTGTTCGCCGTGGTTTCACTCCTTCTGTTTCGGGCCCCCCTGATCCGCCTGAGCCAGGGGCAGACGTCCCACCCCGTGGATACGATGATCGGCGAAGCCGCCGTCCTGCTGGAGGACCTGTCCGTCGGCCAGACCGGCAAGGCGGAGTTGCGCGGCTCGACGTGGAGCGCGAAGAACGCAGGGGCGGTCCCCCTGCACAAAGGCCAGCGCGCGACCGTCTCAAAGGTGGACGGCCTCACCCTGTGGGTCATAACGGAATAACGACGTTCGCGAGGTGCATATATGGATGGTGGATTGTCCGTCACCCTGGTCCTGGCGGTTATCGTCGTCATCGTGCTGTTCAAGACGGCGGTCGTGGTGCCACAACAGAGCGCCTACATCGTGGAACGGCTCGGCAAGTTCAGCGAGACGCTCGATGCCGGCTTCCACATCCTGCTCCCCTTCATCGACCGGATCCAGTACAAGCACTCGCTCAAGGAAACGGCCGTGGACATCCCGGAGCAGGTCTGCATCACGCGCGACAACGTGCAGGTCACGGTGGACGGCATCCTCTACATGCGCGTGTTGAACGCGCAGCGCGCCTCCTACGGCATCAACGACTACCGGTTCGCCCTCATGCAGCTGGCGCAGACGACCCTGCGGAGCGAGATCGGAAAAATCGAGCTGGACCGGACCTTCGAGGCCCGCACCACGATCAATGCCCTGGTCGTCGAGGAGCTGGACAAGGCCTCCGACCCCTGGGGCGTCAAGGTACTCCGCTACGAGATCAAGAACATCACGCCGCCCCGCGATGTGCTGGCCGCGATGGAAAAGCAGATGAAGGCCGAGCGGGAGAAGCGGGCGGTGATTCTGAAATCCGAAGGCGAGCGTGATGCGGCCATCAACGAGGCCGAGGGCGTCAAGCAGCAGGTGATCAAGGCCTCGGAAGCCAAGAAACAGCAGCAGATCAACGAGGCCGAGGGCGAGGCCGCCGCTATTCTCTCCGTCGCCGACGCGACCGCCGAGGGGCTCCGCAAGGTCGCCGAAACCATTCGCCTCCCGGGCGGCACGGAAGCCGTGCAGCTCCGCGTGGCGGAACAATACATCACCCAGTTCGGCGAATTGGCCAAGACCAGCAACACGGTCGTGCTGCCGGCCAATGTCGCGGACATCGGCTCCATGATCACGCTGGCCATGAGCATGATCGGCAAGAAGCCCGAGGCCGCCCCGGCGACCGGCAAGTGACGCGGGTTTGACAGGCCGCGGCCCGTTCCCTACAATCACGTGCACCCCCCATGAAAGACCGCGCTCTCAAAGCGTTCGAGGACAGCGCCGACGTCAAACGGCGGTTTGTCCAGCAGTACGCGGACAAGATCACCCAGGCCGCGCAGCTCATCGCGCGCGCCCTGCGCGAAGGGCACAAGGTCCTCCTGTTCGGCAACGGCGGCAGTGCCACCGACGCGTCGCACCTCGCCGCGGAGTTCGTCGGCCGCTACCATAAGGACCGCGCGCCGCTGCCGGCGATCGCGCTCGGCACGGACATGGCGGCGATCACCTGCATCGGCAACGATTACGGCTACGACGAGATTTTCGCCCGCCAGGTCAGGGCCCACGGCCAGAAGGGCGACGTCGCCATCGCCATCAGCACCAGCGGCAACTCGCCGAACGTGCTCAAGGGCATCGAGGCCGCCAGGGCCTCCGGCCTGACGACGATCGGCTGGACCGGCCACCAGGGCGGGAAGATGGCCGGGCTCGTGGACCACGCGTTTATCGTGCCGTCCACCGTCACCGCCCGCATCCAGGAAACCCACATCACGCTCGGCCACGTGCTGTGCGAATTGATCGAGGAAGACCTGTTTGGGCAAATCAAGTAAGAAACTCCGCCCGTCGAAGCTTCCCCGCACGGCATTGCCGCCGATTGATGTGTCCAAGCTCAAGACCTATCCGCTGGACCGCCGGCACAGCAAGGTGAAGCTGTCGGGCTTCGC
>JBFGRH010000163.1:0-4932 GCA_041563795.1 Nitrospiraceae bacterium
GGTCCGGCTTCTTGGGTTTCTTGTCGCTCATGGCCTCTAGTATACACCAACCAGCCGGTTGGAGCGTTATTCAAATGTTTCCAGCGAGGACCGTTCCGGGAACTGGTGGCCGCAGGCCTGACAGGTGACGAAGTAGTGGGCCTCCCGGACGGACATCACGATCCTGAAATCCAGGTTCACGCCCTGCTTCTTGCATTTCGGGCAGGGGATTCGTTTCATGACGTAGGGGATATCCGGCTGCGTCCGCTGGTAGAACTCCATGTCCGTGTGGACCGGGAAGTTGTAGCGGCATTTCTTGCACATCGCCCGGCATTCCCCGTCCTTTTGGACGGTGCGGGGATCGATGAAGAACTCGCTCGTCTTGCAGATGGCGCAGCGGACGTTGCTAAGGCGCGACGCAATTTGTTCGTGGGAAAGACCGGCCATAGTTTCCTCTCAGGATGGTGAAAAAGGCCTCCAGCGTCGTTCTCACATCGCTCGGAACCTCAACATACCGAAAAAAGTATGCCTCGGTCCCTCGCTCGCTGCGGCCTTGCTGGAAGACCTTTTTGACCATCCTGTAACTGCTTACATGGCAGTATAGCGGCCCCCTCTTCCAATCCGCAATGCCGGAAAATCAGTCGCACCGGAGAAGCGGCTCTCGCTATAATACCCTCCATGCATCACGTCACGGAATCATTACTGGTCGGCAACCTGGAAGACGCGAAGAAACCGCCCGCGTTTGTTGAGGGCGTGCTGTTCCTCGCCGCGGAGCATGACGTCGACCCTCCGGACGGCATCCTGTTTACCAAGATTCCAATGGTTGAATTCGGCCAGGCCAGCCCGCAGCAGGTTTCTGAGGCGGTGGCCTGGCTCGAGCAACATGCCCCCAAGAAAAAGGTGATGGTCTGTTGCCGGGCGGGGATGGGACGGTCCGTCTCCATGGTCATTGCCTACCTCTGTTGCGTGAAGGGGATGAGCTACGACGAGGCCTTCCAGCTGCTCAGATCCCGGCGGCCGGGTGCCACGCCTCTTCCGAACCTGGACGTCACGATTCAATCCGTTCTTCAGTTGCGCGCCACCAGCAAGGGGTAGTCTCCCCATGCCTGAATTGCCCGAAGCGGAAGTGGTCGCCCGGCAGTTGCGCGAACGCGTTCGCGGCGCGGTGATCAAGGAATGCTGGGTGGGCCGGGAAGACATCATCCGGCGTGGGATCGACACGCTGCCGTGGTTCCGGGGTGCGCGCATCACCGGGGCCCAGCGCTACGGAAAATCCGTGGCCATCGCCTGCGAGCGCGAGGGTGAGACCCGCTACCTCGTCGCCGAACTGGGCATGACCGGCCTGCTCCTGTTTGGCCCGCTGGCACCCCGCTACCAAAAACACACGCACTGTGTCCTGACGCTGGACGGCGGGCAGGCCTCGGACCTGCGCTACTGGAACCCGCGGCGCTTCGGGCGCCTCTACCTGCTGGACCGTCCCGGCCTCGAGCAGTTCGTGGCCAAACGGTTTGGCTGTGATCCCCTGTCCGTTTCCTGGGAGGATTTTCGCGTCCTGGTGCTCGGGCGGCGGGGAAGGCTCAAGCCGCTGCTCATGCATCAACAAGTGATTGCCGGGATCGGCAATATCTACGCGAACGAGATCCTGTTTCGCGCGAGGCTGCATCCGGCGCGCCAGATAACCCGGGTGAAGGAGCCGGCCCTGCGGCGGCTCTACCGCGTCATGCGGCAGGTGCTGGCCCGGGCGATCACGGATGGCGGGTCGAGCGTGAGGGATTTCTTCGCACCGGATGGCAGCGAGGGCCGCTACAAGCGGCGGCACCTGGTTTACGGCAAGGCCGGCAGGCGTTGTCCCTCCGGCTGTGGCGGAGTGATCAGGCGGTTGCTGGGCTCGGATCAGCGCAGCTCCTTCTACTGTCCCGTCTGCCAGAAGAAGTAGGTAGTTATTACCTATTGACTGGCCCCTCTCAAATCGCCTAGACTTGCAGTTCTTCTTTTGTAATATCAGTCACTTAGGAGTTTAAAGGGGCTTGGATCGATAGGCCTTTTGTTAAGGGCCGGTAGTCCGTTTGGCGGATTGTGTCTCTCGTGGATTTCCGCTAGACTCCGCTGCTCTTTTCACAGGACTAACACAGTTTTTCAGAGACAAGGAGAGCCGGCATGGCGAAGGTACTCGAAGGCCCCGGGATGGGGTTGATGAAGAAGTGGGGCGTCACGGTTCCGAATTACCTGGTGGTCACCTCGCTCGATGAGTTCAACAAACTGGCCGAGGTCAACGACTGGCTCAAGAAATCCAAGCTGGTCGCCAAGGCGCACGAGGCGATGGGCTCGCGCTTCAAGCAGGGGCTCGTTAAGGTGGATTTGGACCTCAAGGGCGCGCAGGCCGCCGTCAAGGAGATGCTGGGCCGCCAGGTCGGCACGATCACCGTCACCCAGGTGATCGTCTCCGAGATGGTGCCCCACAAGGAGGAATACTACGCGGCGGTGAAGTCCACCCGCGAGGGCGCCGAGGTCCTGCTGGCGAATTGTGGCGGCATCGAAGTCGAATCCAACTGGGACCGCGTGAAGAAGCTGCCCCTGGAGATCGGCGAGAAGCCCTCCGAGGCGGGGCTCGAGAAGCTCGCCAAGGAGGCCGGTTTTTCGGGCGAGACCGCCAAGAAGATGGCCGAATTCGCGGGGAAACTCTTCGCCTGTTTCGATAACGAAGACGCCCAGTACCTCGAAGTCAACCCGGTGGTGGTCCGTCAGGGCGACGGGGCGCTGGTCGCGCTGGACGCCGTGACGCTGCTGGACGGCGACGCCAAGTTCAGGCACCCGGATTGGAACTTTGCCTTCGCCGCGGAGTTCGGGCGCGCCTACAGCCAGGATGAGCTGGATGTCATGGCAGTGGACGCCAAGATCAAGGGCTCGGTCAAGTTTATCGAGATTCCCGGCGGGAACATCGCGATGCTGCCCGCGGGCGGCGGCGCGAGCGTCTATTACTCCGACGCGGTCGTGGCGCGGGGCGGGAAGCTGGCCAACTACGCCGAATACTCCGGCGATCCGCCGGACTGGGCCGTGGAAGTCCTCACCGAGAAGGTGGCCTCGCTGCCCGACATCAAGCACATCATCGTCGGCGGCGCGATCGCCAATTTCACCGACGTCAAGAAGACCTTCGGCGGCATCATCGCCGGGTTCCGCAAGGCCAAGGCTTCCGGCAAGCTCAACGGCGTGAAGATCTGGGTCCGCCGCGGCGGCCCCAACGAGAAGGAAGGCCTGGAGCTGATGCGCAAGCTGAAGGACGAGGGCTTCGACATCCACGTCTACGACCGGAAGACGCCATTGACGGACATCGTCGACATGGCGCTCCAAAAGAAATAAATCACCGACAGATCAGAAGGGAAGATTCCGATGAGTATTCTTGCGAACAAAGACACCCACGTGGTGATCCAGGGCGGGGTGGCCGGCCAGAACGCGGCGCGCCGGATGGCCGAGTTCTGCTACCTCAACAAGAAATCGCTGTACGTGGATGCCTTTGTCTATCCACCCGACGCCGGCAAGACCAACGAGATTCCTTACGGCAGCGGTCTGATCACCATCCCGGTCTACAAGACCGTCGCCGAAGCCACGAAGAACCATCCCCAGATCAACACCAGCCTCGTCTACATCGGCGCGGACCGGGCCTGCGCCGGCGGCATGGAGGCCCTGAACGATCCCCACATCAAGCTCGTGTCCATGATCACGGAAGGCGTGCCGGAAAAGGACTCCAAGCTCCTCGGCGCCCATGCGCGCAAGCTGGGCAAGGTGTTCAACGGGCCTTCCTCCATCGGCATCATTTCGGCCGGCTCGTGCCGGCTGGGCGTGATCGGCGGCGCCTACGACAACCTGGTGTCCTGCAAGCTCTACCGCGAAGGGTCGTTCGGCGTCATCACGAAGTCGGGCGGCCTTTCCAACGAGATCATCTGGATCTGCTCGCAGTTCGCCGACGGCATTACGACGGCGATCGGCATCGGCGGGGACGCCTACCCGGGCACGGACTACGTCAGTTACCTGGAAATGTTCGAGCAGGACCCGCAGACCAAGGCGGTCGTCATCGTCGGCGAGATGGGCGGCGACCTCGAGGAGCGGGCGGCCGAGTGGTACGGGGCCAAGAAGCGGCGGATCAAGCTGCTGGCCGTCGTGTCGGGATTCTGCCAGGAGAGCCTGCCCAAGGGCATGAAGTTCGGCCACGCGGGCGCCAAGGAAGGCCTCAAGGGCGAGGGCTCGGCCCGGTCCAAGTCGGATGCGCTCAAGAAAGCCGGCGCTCTCGTGCCGCCGACCTTCGGGGCGCTGGGCCCGGCCATCAAGGAAACCTACGAAGAATTGGTCAAGAGTGGCCAGGTGAAGCCGATGCCCGAGGTGGCGGTCTCGGACGTGCCGAGACTGCCCAAGACGGTCGAGCAGGCGATGAAGGAGAACGAGGTCACCGTCGTGCCGCTGATCCGCACCACCATCAGCGACGACCGCGGCGACGAACCCTGCTACGACGGCTACCCCGCCTCCGAATTGATCAACAAGGGCTACGAGATTCCCCACGTCATCGGCCTGCTCTGGGACAAGCGGCTCATCAGCAAGCAGGAGGCCGAGATCATCAAGCGCATCCTGATGCTGTCGGCCGACCACGGCCCCTGCGTCAGCGGCGCCTACGCGACGATCCTGGCGGCCTGCGCCGGCATCGGCCTCTCGCAGGCCGTGGCCGCCGGCCTGATCATGATCGGGCCGCGCTTCGGCGGCGCGGTCACGGACGCCGGCCGCTGGTTCAAGTACGCGGTGGACAACAAGATGAGCGTGGACGAGTTCCTGGCCTACATGAAGAAGAACGTCGGGCCGGTGCCGGGCATCGGCCATCGCGTCAAGAGCCTGCGCAACCCGGACAAGCGGGTGAAGGAACTGGTCGGCTACGTCAAGAGCCTCAACATCAAGACGCCCTGCCTCGAC
>JBFGRH010000164.1:0-4926 GCA_041563795.1 Nitrospiraceae bacterium
ACTGGCGGGCGATCCGTATAAATCGCAACGCGCCGCCTGCAACCGGTTCGAGCGGGAGCAGCGACATGCCTTCGAGCCGTTCCGGGATTCGGACCGGGAGGCCTGTGTACAGCTGTGCCGAGAGTGGATGGCGCAGAAACAGGCGACGGGGGAGGATGCCGTCGCACGGCAGATGCTCGCCGATTCCGAAGCCGCGCACCGGGCGGCGCTCACGCATCCCCGCGCGCTGGGGCTCACCGGTCACGTGGTCCGTGCGGACGGCCGGATTCGCGCCTATACGTTTGGGTACGAACGGACGCCCTCGGTGTTCTGTGTCTTGCTGGAGGTGGCGGATCGATCGATCCCGGGCCTTGCCGCATGGATCTTCCGTGAACGCTGCCGGCTGGCCCTCGCGCAGGGCTACGAATTCATCAATACCATGGATGATTCGGGGCTTCCGTCACTGACGCAGTCGAAGCGTGCCTACCACCCGGCCCGGCTGGTGCCGAGCTACATCGCGAGCGAGGCCTGACCAGGACGCACGGTGGCCGTGCCCGGAGCAGCAAATCAATGAGCGGCACACACCGGACGATCAGGCCGGTTCCACCATTTCGCTGAATCGGTCCTTGATGACCAGCACCTCGTCCACGGCGCCCAGGAACGTGTCGAGCAGGGACGGGTCGAAATGCTTCTCGCGGCCCTCCCGCATGATGTCGAGCGTTTGTTCCAGCGTGAAGGCGGGCTTGTAGACACGCTTGGTCGTCAAGGCGTCGAAGGTGTCGGCGATGGCGGCAATCCGCCCCTCCAGCGGGATCGCTTCGCCCGCGAGGCGGCGCGGGTAGCCGGTGCCGTCGAATTTCTCGTGGTGGGTCCAGGCGATCGTCGCGGCCAGCTTCAACAGTTCCGCCTCCGATCCGTCGAGAATGCGGTGGCCCATCTCGGCATGCTTCGCGATCGTCTGAAATTCCTCGGGGGTAAACTTGCCGGGCTTGAGCAGGATCTGATCGGGGGTGCCGATTTTGCCGATATCGTGCATGGGACTGGCGATCCGGATCAGTTCGCAACGGTCCGGCTCCAGCCCGTACCGGCGGGCCAGCAGGGCGCAGTAGAGACTCATGCGCTGGAGGTGCCGCGCCGTGTCCGTGTCCCGATACTCCGCGGCGAGGGCCAACCGCTGGACCGTTTCCTCCCTGGAGAGGCGCAACTCCCGCTGCGCCTTCTCCAGCAGGTGGATCTTGCGCCGCAGCGCCTCGGTGCGCTCCATGACCATGTCTTCCAGCTTGTCCAGCTGGCTTTGGTTCTCGATCTCCAGCTGGCGGCGCCGCAGGGCGTTGGCCACGTTGATCAACACCTCGTTGGCTTCATAGGGTTTGATGATGTAGCCATAGGCGCCGCTCTTCAGCGCGATGTTGGCGATCAGGGGGTCGTCCACTCCCGTGACCATAACCGCCGCGGTGAAGGGGAATTCGAGGAGCAGCACCTGCTTGATCAGGTCCATGCCGGATTCCCCGGGCATGTTCACATCGCAGAGCATGAGCGCGAAGTGTTTTTGGGCGAGTTGGCGGCGGGCCTCCCTGGCGTCGCTGGCCAGCGTACAGTCGTAGCCGTGCATCGTGAGCAGCCGGCCCAGCTGCTGCCGGATCGACTCCTCATCGTCCACGATCAAAATTCGGGGCCTGTCCATGGCGAATGCCGGGCTCCTCTCCCGGCTATTCTAAACGACCCACCTGGCCATAGCGAAGGACATTTCCAGATGGCTTCCGGCACGATGATCCCGAAGGGTATGCAGCAGGTTCCGTGCCGCGCGTCCCGGCGGCGCCAATTTCGGCTGCGGGCGCGGGATTTGCTAAGGCATTGACCAGGCAGGCGGGCCGACAGGGAGGGTGCGCGTTGCTGCGGGATTCGACGCAGCCGGGATCGCGGCGCTGGTTCCAACTTGTACGCCGACTGTTCATCCTGGTGCAGCCTTCGGCTCGGTTTGTTGCCGGGACCTACGGTCGAGCGTAAGATGAGGTCAGGCTTGCCGGTTTCAACAATCGCAACCCGAACGGATACAAGGCCTGGTGACATGACGCAGTCCCGCCGGCCCTATACCTGGCTGCAGGTGCTGATGGTCGTCATGGCCGTCGTGGCGGCGGCGCTCGGCACGCGTGCCCTGCACGATATCGAGGCGCGCCTCGTGATCGTGGCAGGAAAAAGCCTGAGCGTGGCGGCTGGCGAAATCGCGAACAAGCTGGACCGGCTCATGTTCGAGCGGTACGGCGATGTCAGGACGGTGGCCCACGCGTTTAGCAGCCAGATGTCCAACCGGACCTACCTGCATTCGTACCTTGCCCGGATGAAGCAGTCCTACAGCCCCGTCTACCTCTGGTTGGGCGTGACCGATCGGCAGGGACGCATCATCGCGGCCACGGCTCCGGATACGGTCGGGCTGGAGATGGGCTCAAGCGACTGGTTTCAAACGGCCCGGCGCACGGGCGCGGTCTACCTCGGGGACGTGCAGCCGTACGTCGTTTCGGGCGGGATGGACGCCGTCGGGATTACGGCTCCCATCACCGGTCCGAAGGGAGAGTTTCTCGGCGTGGTCACCACCCGGATGGGGCTCCCGCTGCTCGAAGAAATCGTGACCAAGACGCTGCATGATGTCCAGGCGACGGGCGAATTTCTCGGGAATATGGAATACCAGTTCCTGACCCAGGAAGGGGATGTGTTTATCGACTCGGACCTGGTCCACAAGGGGAACGTGAACCTGGCGCGGTTGGGACTACCCTCCGCGCTCGTCAACGAATCGGCGCGGCCCGGTTTCATCGAGGAACAGCACAAGCGCCGTCATGTGCAGGTGGTGACGGGCTATGCCTGGACGAAGGGCTACGGGGAATTCGACGGGCCGAAGTGGAGAGTGCTGGTGCGCATGGACCGAACGGACATTCTGACGCCGGTCCAGGATGTCCTGGTGAGACTGGGTCTCGTGGGTCTTGTCATCTGGGTGCCGATGTTCGTGCTGTTGTTTTGGGCCACCGGCCGCTTGCGGAAGGAGTATGCCCAAGTCCAGGAGGAAAGCGCCTTTGCCAGAACGGCCGAAACCACGTTGCGCGAGAGCGAAAAACGAACGCGCGCCATCGTCGAAACGGCGCTCGATGCCGTGGTCGGGATGAACCAGCAGGGCCAGATCACGGATTGGAATCTGCAGGCGGAGATCATGTTCGGCTGGTCGGTGGAGGAGGCCCTGGGCATGCCCCTGGCCAAGGCGATCATCCCCCCGAAGGATCGCGAGGCGCACGAGCGGGGACTCCGGCACTTTCTTGCGACCGGCCAGGGACCGCTGCTGAACCGGCGGATCGAGGTCACCGCCTGCCACCGATCCGGGCACGAATTCCCCGTCGAATTGTCGGTCTCCCCCGTGCGGCTGGGAAACCAGTGGGCGTTCAACGCATTCGTCCGCGACATTACCCAGCGAAAATCGGCGGAGCGGAACCTGGTGGCGCAATATGCCGTGACGCGGGTCCTGGCCGAGCCGCAGCTCTTGTCGGAGGCCGCCAGGAAGATTTTGCAGGCGATCTGCGAGAGTCTTGATTGGGAGTTGGGGATGTTCTGGATCCTGGACGAGTCGTCGGGCCTGCTGCGGTATCTCGACGTCTGGCACGCGCCGGCCGAGCGGTTCGGCGGGTTCGTCGTCCTCAGCCAGCAACGGACGTTTTCCGCCGGCATCGGGCTTCCCGGCCGCGTCTGGACCAGCCGGGACCCGGTCTGGGTGTCCGACGTCGCCAAGGACGCGAATTTTCCTCGCGCGCCTGAGGCGGCAGGTGCGGGGTTGCACGCGGCCTTCGCCGTGCCGGTTCAGGTCGGAAGCCATTTCTACGGCGTCATCGAGTTTTTCAGCCACGACATCCGGAGGCCGGACAGGGAGTTGCTCGACATGATGGCGGAGATCGGCATCAAGATCGGGCAATTCATCGCGCGGACACGGACCGAACAGGAGTTGCACGCGGCGCAGGAGCAGTTGCTGCAGGCGCAGAAGATGGAGGCGGTCGGACGGCTCGCCGGAGGGGTGGCGCACGATTTCAACAACCTGCTGACGATCATTTCCGGGTCCTGCCATTTCCTGCTGAACTCGCTCGTCCAGCCGGGTCCCCTGCGCAAGGAAGTCGAGGAAATCAAGCAGGCCAGCACGCGGGCGGCCAACCTGACCAGCCAGTTGCTGGCGTTCAGCCGGCGTCAGGTGACGACCTTGAAGGACCTGGACCTCAATGAGGTCATCCACGGCATGGAAGGGATGCTGCAGCGGCTGATCGGCGAAGACATCAACCTGGTGACCACCCTGGACACGATGCTGGGGGTGGTGCGTGTCGACCGTGGCCAGGTGGAGCAGATCGTGATGAACCTGGCCATCAACGCGCGGGATGCCATGCCCTCCGGGGGGCGGCTGACCATCGAAACCGGCAACGTCGAGCTCGATGAGACCTTTGCCCGCCAGCATGCGATGGCCAGGCCCGGTCCCTATGTCCTGCTCGCCGTGAGCGACAGCGGCCGGGGGATGGACAAGGAGACCGTGGAGCATATCTTTGAGCCGTTTTTCACGACCAAGGATCCGGGAAAGGGCACGGGGCTGGGGCTGGCCATGGTCTACGGGAGCGTGAAGCAGAACGGCGGCTTCATCTTTGTCTACAGCGAACTCGGGCAGGGGACCACGGTCAAGGTCTATCTGCCCCGTGTCCCACAGCCGGTGGATGAGACGCTGGCGCCTGCGCTTCCCTTCGTCGCGTTGCCGCGCGGCACGGAAACCGTGCTGGTCGTCGAAGACGAGCCGGGCGTCCGCGCGGTGATTTTACGGGTGCTTCGTGAACAGGGCTACACGGTGCTCGAAGCGCGGCACGGGCTCGAGGCGCTGCACCTCGGCACCAGGCCCATGGAAAGAATCGATTTGCTGCTGACGGACGTGGTCATGCC
>JBFGRH010000165.1:0-4887 GCA_041563795.1 Nitrospiraceae bacterium
ACTTGAAACAGTCCGTTGAGTTCGCGAGGGGCGAGCCCGCCCGCCAGCATGCCGCAACACTGCGTGCTGGCTTGTCGCAGCGGCGAATCCGTGATTGCAGCAGAAGCGTTCATGAGTAATGCGGGCTATAGCTGCGCGGACAGGTCCTTGATCTTCACGTGCCGGCGTCCCTTGATCGACGGACCGGCGATGACCACCGCATCGTCGGCCCCGACCGACGGCAGGCCGAGCAGGGCCACGACCGACGCCCGCAGGGCGCGGCCCTCCGCCGCCGCGGCGCGGACCCCCGCCGATCCCGCGCCGGCCAGCGTGCCCTGCACGACGCAATACCCGGCGGCCCGCAGGGCCTGTGCGGTGCGGAACAACCGGTCGCCGGCGCGGCTTGGCGCGGCCAGGAAGAAATCCACGGCGGGACGGTCGTAGCCGTTGCCCCCGGCTTCCATCGCCTGGAAGAGCCGGTCCATGTCGAAGGCAAATCCCGTGGACGGCAGATCGCGGCCAAACCGTCCCACGAGGTGGTTGTACCGGCCCCCGCCGCCCAGTTCGCAGCCGAGCCCCTTGGCAAAGACGTCGAAGACGACCCCGTCGTAGTAATCGAACCCGCGAAACTCGCCGAGGTCAAGGAGCAGCGGCTCGTGCAGGCCGGCGCTGCTGAGCAGGTGATAGACCTGCGCCAGCCGGTCGAGCGGGGCCCGAAGCGCGGGGTCGCGTCCGGCCAGCGCACGGCCCCGCGCCAGCACCGCCTCCCCGCCGCAGAGTTGAGGCACTTCGAGGATCGCGCGGGCGGTCCCGCGCGAAATCCGCTCCTCCGCGCAAATCTCCTCCAGGCGCGGCAGGTCCTTGCGCGCCGCCGCCTGCTCCGCCCGCTTCTGGCCGTCCGCGGACAGTCCGGATTTCGCCAGGAGCGTCTTGAAGAATCCCACGTGGCCCAGGGAAATGGTGTACGAGGTCAACCCGATCTGCGTCAGGCACTCGACCATCAGCGCGATGATCTCCGCGTCGGCGCTGACGCCGTCCACGCCGATCAATTCGGCGCCGACCTGGAAAATCTCCCGTTCCCGGCCGGCGTGCTCCGGCGCGTGGCGAAACACGGTCGTCCGGTAGCAGAGCCGGTGCAGGCCGGCCGTGCCCGCCATCCCCATGGCCACGATCCGGGCGATCTGCGCCGTCACGTCCGGGCGCAGCAGCAGCACCCGTCCCGTCGTCCGGTCCGCGAACTTGTAGCATTGCTCGATCACGTCCGGCTCGAGGCCGGGCGAGAGCACGTCGAGGTACTCGAAGGTCGGCGGGATGATTTCCTGGTATCCCCACCGGGCGAGCGTGCCCAGCAGGACGGTCTCCAGTTGACGCACCCGCCTGGCCGCGTGAGGAAGAATTGCCGCCATGCCGGCGGGAATCAATGCACGTTCCTGCTTTTTCATCAGGTCACTCTCGCAACCGATTCACGAACGGCCTTCTTCGCTCCACAACGACCCGGCCGTATCTGTTCCCGGCGGCCCGCCCATTCCCTGGACAGTCGGGGGGCCCTCGCGGCCATGCCGGGCGGCACGAGCGACCGCTCGCTGATCGTCATCCGTATCACCTTAAAAGAATAAGAATCGCCTGGCGCACCCGCGACGCAGGCTCGGGTCAGTGCGAGAGATCGACCAGCTTGACGGAGAGGATGTGCTTTCCGCGCTTGATGGCCTCCAGCACCTTGGCGGGCAGCGAGGCGTCCAGGCCGAAAATCAGCAGGGCATTGCCGCCCCGATCCTCCCGGGCGCATTGCATCCTGGCGATGTTGACGTTGTGGTCCCCCAGCGCCTGCCCCACCGCCCCGATCACCCCCGGCTTGTCCTCGTTGAGGATGAGCATCATGTGCCCTTCCGGCACCACCTCGACCTGGAAATCGTCGATCTCGATGATGCGGGGATCCTTGCGATTGTGGAGGGTGCCGGCCAGGCGGTGCGCCTTCTTGCCGGCCTCCACGCGCACGCGGATCACGCTGGTGAAATCACCGGCGTCGCTGCTCTTGACCTCTTTGACTTCGATGCCGCGTTCCTTGGCGATCACGGGCGCATTCACATAGTTGACCGGGTCCTGCAGGATCGGCGTCAGCAGCCCCTTGAGCACGGCGATCGTCAGGGGGGCCACCGAGAGGCCGGCCACCTCACCATTATATTCGACCGTCACCCGCTCCAGGCCGCCCTCGTACAGCTGCGATTGCAGCATGCCGAGCTTCTCGGCCAGTTTGAGGTACGGCTGCAGCTTGGGCAGCAGGTCCGGCGGAACGGACGGGATGTTGACCGCGCCGCGCGCGATGCCCTTGGTGAAATAGTCCACGATCTGCTCGGCAATCCCGATCGCGACGTTCTCCTGGGCCTCGCCGGTCTGGGCCCCGATGTGCGGCGTGCAGATAAAGTTGTCCAGGGCCAGCAGCGGGTTGTCCGCCTTGATCGGCTCATCGTCGAACACGTCGAAGGCGGCGGCGGCCACCTTTTTCGATTTCAGCGCCTCGACCAGATCCGCCTCGTTCACAATCCCGCCGCGTGCGCAATTCACGATCATCACGCCCGGCTTCATCGTCGCGATGACCTTGGCATTGATCAGCGATTTGGTCTCCGCCGTCAGCGGCGTGTGCACGGAGACGATGTCGGCCCGCTGGAACAGCGCCGGGAGGTCCACCAGTTCCACGCCCATCTTCTCCGCCCGGTCCTGCGCGAGGTACGGATCGTAGGCGATCACGTTCATCGAGGCGCCCTGCGCCAGCTTCGAGAGATAGCCGCCGATCTGGCCGATGCCCACGATGCCGAGCGTCTTGTTGTAGAGCTCCACGCCCATGAACTTGTCCTTTTCCCACTTGCCGGCCTTCACCGACGCCGTCGCCTGGGGGATCCGCCGGCTCATGGAAAAGATCATCGCCATCGTGTGCTCGGCGGTCGTGACGGTGTTGCCGCCCGGCGTGTTCATGACGACGATGCCGCGCTTGGTCGCGGCCTGGGAATCCACGTTGTCGAGGCCCGACCCGGCCCGGCCGATGACTTTCAAGCGTCCGGCCGCCGCGATCACCTCGGCCGTGACCTTCGTGCCGGACCGCACGATCAGGCCGTCGTACTCCTTGATTTCCTTGAGCAGCTCGTCCTTCGGCAGTTTGGTCTTCACGTCGACGGTGAAGCCGGCCTTTTCGAGAATGGCCACGCCCTGCTTCGAGAGGCTGTCGCTCACCAGTATTTTCATCGGGTCCTTCATGTGTCTGTTGCCTCGGGCCTCGCGCCTACTTGTGCGCCATCAGGATTTCTTGCGCCTTGCCGACGCCGCTGCCGAGCTTCACCGGATGCCCCAGCCCCTTCAGCACCATCTCGGTGGCCGCCAGGGCGGCGATGACGTCGAAGGTATCCGCGTAGCCCATGTGGGAGAGGCGGAAGATCTTCCCCTTCAGATGATCCTGCCCGCCGGCCGCCGTCATGCCGTACTGCACACGCAAATTCTTGTAGACCGCCTGGCCGTCGATCCCCTCGGGCGCGCAGACCGCCGTGAGCGCGTCGCTCGGCGAATCCTTGGCCAACAACGAAAGACCGGCCGCCTTGACGCCTTCCCGCATGGCATGGGCCAGCCGGCCCTGCCGCGCAAAGATCTTGTCCAATCCCTCCGCCTTCATGATCTTGAACACTTCCTGCAGTCCGATGATGAGGGACACGGTCGGCGTAAACGCCGTCTGGTTCTTGGCCTGGTTCTCGCGCTCCTTCTTGAAATTGAAATAGAAGGCGGCGTTCTTCGCCTTCTCCGCCAGCCGCCAGCCCTTCTCGCTGACGCTCACGAAGGCCATGCCCGGCGGCAGCATCAGCGCCTTCTGCGAACCGGTGATCACCACGTCCAATCCCCAGGCGTCGGTCTTGATGTCGAAGACGCCGAGCGCCGTGATGGCATCCACCACGAGAATCGTGTCGTCATAGCCCTTGACGATCTCGCCCAGGGCCTTCACGTCGTGCGAGACGCCGGTGGACGTTTCGCTCGCCTGCACGTAGACAGCCTTGATCGACGGGTCTTTTTTCAACGCGTCCGCGACGAGTTGCGGATTGACCGCATGGCCCCATTCCACCTTGATCTCCGTCGCCTGCACGCCGAAGGTCTTGCAGAGTTTGCCCCAGCGTTCGCCGAACTTGCCGCCGTTGACGAACAGCGCCTTGTCGCCGGGCGACAAAAAGTTCGAGACCGAGCCTTCCATGCCGCCCGTTCCCGATGACGCCAGCATCAGCACGTCGTTGCGGGTCTGGAACAGCCACTTCAACCCCTCCCGCACCTCGGCAAAGATCGGGTCGAACTCCGGCGCGCGGTGGTGGATGATCGGCCGGGCCATGGCCAGCAGCACTTCGGGCGGCACCGGCGTCGGACCGGGAGCAAGCAGATACCGTTTCAACATGGATAATCCCCTCGTAAATTCCAGATCGTGTTCAGAAGGCAGGAAGGGCGCTACGCTATCACCTGCCCGCGGGCCCTGTCAATCCTCCGGCACGCCGACTTGCGCCGCGTTGACCTTGCGAGCGCTGCCTGGAGCGGCTCCCGCAAACTTATCGACGCGTCACGGCGACAGAACGCCGCCACAATGGGTTTGGACGGGCCTGCCTGCCGCATGTTTGGCGAGCCGCGCGCGTGCGTCACATGGAATTCTCTTAGGGATTCACTTGACAAGGACCCGAACGGCAATTAGTCTAGATTTCCATGAGAAAATTTGTCCCGTGCATCACGTGTTGGAGACCTGTCGGCGGTTCGCCGGCGATCGCGTCGGGTCTGCTGATCGGCTGCCTGCTCATCCCGTTCGGTGCGTCGCCGGTCCTGGCGGAACGGCTTGACCTCGGCCTCCAACCCTTCGCCGAAGCCGCGTTCGATCTCGAGCTGCTGGAACCCTTG
>JBFGRH010000166.1:0-4885 GCA_041563795.1 Nitrospiraceae bacterium
GCGAAGGCGTTCGAGGACCCCTTTTTCCAGGCCTACTGGAAGAAGGACAAGAACATCTGGGTCTGTCTCAATTGCCATGCGCCGCTGGAAAACCAGCAGCCCACCCTGATCAAGGCCATTCCGCGGGGGCGCGTGGAGAAGGCCGTGGAGGAGCCGAATCCGCATTACGACCCGGCCTATCAAAAGGAGTCCATCACCTGCGCGGCCTGCCACGTGCGGGACGGGGTGATTTTGGGGCCCTTCGACGACTCGGCGGCGCCGCACCCGACGCAGTTCGATCCGGCGTTCCGCACGGCGCAGGTCTGTTACCGGTGCCACAATGTCGTGTCCGGCCCCGCGCAGTTCTACAATGTCGGCCCCTGCGGGACCTACGCGGAGTATGAGGGCAAGTATTTCATGCAAGAGCGCGGCTTCATCTGCCAGTCCTGCCACATGCCTGAAATTGACCGGCCGGTGGCGCACGGCGGACCGATCCGGCGCGGGCGCCGGCACCTCTGGCGGGGCGGGCACGACCCGGACATGATCAGGCAGGCCGTGGCCGTGCGGGTACAGGCCGACCCGCCGTCGCCCAAGCCGGGCGAGACGGTGACGTTTACCGCGACGCTGATCAACGCGGGCGCGGGGCACAAGATTCCCACCGGCGACCCGGACCGGCATTTCACCGTGGAGTTTGTCGTGCAGGACAGGGACGGGCGCGAGGTGGCGCGGCAGTCGGACACCATGGGCCGGTGGATCCTCTGGCAGCCGGTCGTCCTGGAGGTGTACGACAACCGCCTCCTGCCGCTTGCCAGCCGCGCCTACACGTTTCGCTATCGTCTGCCGGCCCAGGGGAGCGGCTTGACGCTCAAGGCCCTGGTGCGGTACCACATTTTGACGGACGACCAGCACGAGATGCTGCGGACGGACTACGGCCTGACGGCCGACGACCCCTACCGGTTCACGATCTACGAACGGGCGTTTCCACTTTCCCAGGAATTGAACGCCGCGCTCGATCAGGCCGCCTACGACCCGCAGATGGCCTGCGCAGTGGACGGGAAGAAAAATAATCTGTACAAAGCAGGCTGAACCAGGGAGCAAGACAGAACCATGATGCATCCGATGTTGATCGATACGGCGACGCTCAGCCAGAACCTCGGGCGCGAGGGGCTGGTCATTCTCGATGTCCGGGGCAAGTCCGGCTACGCCTTCGGCGGGCACATTCCGGGGGCCGTCAATGCCACGTGGCACGAGTTCAGCGACCCCGACGCGGCGGCCAAGGGGCTGCTTGACCCGAACCTGGACCGGCTGGAACAGAAGATCCGCGCCCTGGGCCTCAACCAGGACAGCGACGTGGTGATCTATTCGAACCCCTTCGACAACTGGGGAGACGAAGGGCGGATGTTCTGGATGCTGCAGTACTTGGGCCACACGAGGCTCAAGATCCTGGACGGCGGATGGGTCAAGTGGACGCGGGAGCAGCGTAAGTTTGAACACGGCGTCGTGACGCCGAAGCCCGGTAATTTCAAGGCGGTCCCGAACCCGGACCTGATCATCGGCAAGGACGAATTGAAGAAGATCGTTCGCCGGCCGCACCCGGAAACCGTGATTGCGGACGCCCGCAGCCTGGAGGAGTATGCCGGCAAGGAGATCTCCGGCATCCCCCGGGCGGGGCATATCCCGGGTTCGGTGAGCGTGCCCTGGAACGCGTTCTTGAACCCGGATGCCACGGTCAAGGACCTCGAGAAGATCCAGGCGGGACTCGACGACAAGGGCCTCCATCCCAGCCACGAGGTCGTCTGCTATTGCACCGGGGGCGTGCGCTCGGCCTGGCTCTATGTCGTCCTGAAGCTGGTGGGGTATCAGAAGGTCAGGAATTATCCCGGATCCTGGTGGGAGTGGAGCCGGGACTTTGCCGCACCGGTGGAAAAAGACGCGAAGTTGCTGCACAAGATCGCCGGCGCTGAAGGGGCGAAGCCGTCTTGACCCCCCCTGGGTCGCATGGTAAGGTTTCCCATCCGTTCGCCCACGCTTGTGTGCCATTAATGAGATCGGGGACAGTCATCCACCAAGGAGGCCAAGAATGAAAACGTTCATGGGGTTGGTAATCGCGGGTGTAGCCGTCATGCTGTTGAGCGTACCGGCCTGGGCCGGCAACAAGCATGTGGACGAGGCCATTCACCATGCTAAGGAAGCGGTGGAGCATGGCAATGCCGGCCATGCGGACGTGGCCACCAAGCATGCCGAAGGCGCGTTGAAGCATGCCAAGGCCGCGCAAGGCGAAATGAAGAACCCGCACGTCGATGAAGGGGTCAAGCATCTTGAAGAAGCGGTCGACCACGGCAAGCAGGGCCATGCGGATGCGGTCGCCAAGCATGCCCAGACCGCGGTGACGCACCTCTCCGAAGTGAAGTGAACAAAGCTCCTCGAGGGCGATAGACAACGGGCAGGGGCGACCCTGCCCGTTTTTTTTACCTGTGGAACGATCATGAAAGTCGGCTACTACCAGTTCGATCCGGTCTTCGGCGATGTGGCCCGCAACCTTGACCGGGTGATGAAGAAATTGTCCTCGGTTCGGTGCGACCTCATGGTTCTGCCGGAGCTGTTCGCATCGGGCTATCAGTTTGTCTCCAAGGACGAGGTGGCGGCGCTGGCCGAGCCGGTACCGGAGGGAATGACGACCAAACGGCTCAGCGAGGTGGCACGGGAGCGCTCGATGCACATCGTGGCGGGCCTGCCCGAGCGGGACGGGAGCCGCTACTACAATTCCGCCGTCGTGGTCGGGCCCAAGGGCCTGATCGGGTGCTATCGCAAGGCGCATCTCTTTTACGAGGAAACGACGTTCTTCACACCGGGCGACTCCGGCTTCCGGGTGTGGGATATCGGATTGGCCAGGATCGGCGTCATGGTCTGTTTCGACTGGTTTTACCCGGAAGCGGCGCGGACACTGGCGCTGAAGGGGGCCGATATCATCTGCCATCCGTCCAACCTCGTCCTGCCGCATTGTCCGGATGCCATGGTGACGCGCTGCCTGGAAAACCATGTGTTCAGCGTCACGGCCAACCGGATCGGCTCCGAAAAGCGCGGCGGCAGGAAGAAATTGACCTACATCGGCAGCAGCGAGGTCGTCGGCCCCAGCGGGAGGATCCTCCATCGGGCGCCCAGGAATCGCGAGAAACTGGCGATGGTCGAAATTGATCCGAAGGAAGCCCGCGACAAGGCGCTCAATCCCTATAACGATCTGTTACGGGACCGGCGCTCGGCGCTCTATCAGGCGTGAGAGTTAACAGTTGTCAGTTCTCAGCCTGCAGTATCCGGAGCCGACAACCGACCACTGAGAACTCCGAAGGCGACTTGCCCAGAAGTCCATCCCAGCAGTAGGATAAGCGTATGGATATGACGCTGGGGAAAGGCATCTTTCTTGTGGCCACGCCGTCGCTGCGCGACCCGAATTTTCGCCAGACGGTGGTGTTGCTCTGCGAGCATGGCTCGCAGGGGGCGCTGGGCGTCGTGGTCAACCGTCCGACGGCCATTCATCTCTCGGAGGCGCTGCCGCAGGTTCCCGTGCTGGAGGGACAGCGCCATCTGCTCTTCTCCGGCGGCCCCGTGCAGCCCAACCACATCCTGATTCTCCTGCGAACGGGTCAGGTGCCCGACAACACCCACCATGTCTTTGACGGAGTCTACATGGGCGGGGACATGGCGGCATTGGAACGGATCATGACCGTGCCGAGCGGAACGGCGGCCTTCAGGGCCTACGTGGGCTATTCGGGGTGGTCGCCGGGGCAATTGGAAAACGAGATGAAAACCGGCTCCTGGATCACCCTGCCGGCCGACCCGTCCCTCGTGTTCGACAAGGACCCGCTCAGGATCTGGGCCGACATCATGCAATCACTGGGCGGCCGCTACGAGATGTACGCGCAAATGCCTCCGGACCCGAACCTGAACTGAAGCAGGACTGAGCGATGAGGACTGAGAGGAAAGGAAATTAGAAATTCAGTCCTCGTTACTCGGTCCGCAGCACTTCTTTTAGAAACCGTCCGGTGTGCGACTCCTTGACCTGCGCCACCTGCTCGGGCCGGCCCTCCGCGACAATCCGCCCGCCCTCCTCGCCCCCCTCGGGGCCCAGATCGATGATCCAGTCGGCGGCCTTGATCACGTCCGGATTGTGTTCGACCACGAGCACCGTGTTGCCGGCCTCCACGAGCCTGCCCAGCACCGCCAGCAGCTTTCTGATGTCATCCACGTGCAGCCCCGTCGTCGGCTCGTCCATGATATAGAGTACGTCCCGGGCGCTTCGGTCCTTCAGTTCCCCCGCGATCTTGAGTCGCTGCGCCTCGCCGCCGGAGAGGGTGGTGGCCGGCTGGCCGAGGCGGAGGTAACCCAGTCCGATCGAGGCCAGCAGATGGAGCTTCTCGCCGAGCCGGGCGGATCCGGAGAAGAACGTGAGGGCCTCGTCCACCGTCAGGCCGAGCACCTCGTGAATCGTCTTGTCCCGATAGCGCACCTTCAGGACGGCCTGGCCGTACCGCCGTCCGCCGCAGGCCTCGCAGGTGGCGTAGAGGTCCTCGAAGAAATACATCTCCAGCTTCTGATAGCCGTTGCCCTCGCAGCGTTCACACCGGCCCCCCGGCGTATTGAAGGAAAAATGTGCGGGGGTCAGCCCCGCGGCTCGCGCACCCTGCGTGTTGGCAAACAAGGCCCGGATGTCGTCGAAGGCCTTCAGGTAGGTGATCGGGTTGGATCGGGGCGTCCGGCCGATCGGTTCCTGATCGATCAAGCGCACGGACTTGAGGTATTCCAGCCCTTTAATGGCGGTAAAGTGGCCGATGGGAAGGGAAGCGAGGCGAAAGGCCCGCGCCACCGCCCGGTAGAGCGTGTCCTCCACGAGGGTGCTTTTCCCCGACCC
>JBFGRH010000167.1:0-4884 GCA_041563795.1 Nitrospiraceae bacterium
AATCCGCTTGATCAAGCTCCATGTGTCCTACGGAATCTGGATAAATTGTGGTGGTTTGCAGTAGGCGCTTCGGCGCCCTTTTCGACGCATTAGGGCGCTGAAGCGCCCACTACGAACCTCACGTCGTACAACACTTCAACCAGATTCCGTATAAGACCCGGGGCCAAGCCCCCCTTCCCGACGGGCTCTTCCCTACATCACACGCCTGGCATCAGTTCGCGGAGGCATCCAGGCGCACCGTGCGGTTGCCTAACGGTTGCACGGGACGGTTGTTTATGTGATGGATGGCGTCGAAGGCGGCCAGCTGTGCTTCCGAGAGTTCAATCGGCGTCCGCATCACCATCCAGCGAACGCCCTCCGTGCAGGGCGGAGTGGTCAGGGAACCCTCGTATTGATAGAAGGATCGCTCTTCTGGCAATAAGTCCGAGGCGTTGATGGTCACGCCGCTGATGCGTTCGGCCTCTCCTTTATCCGCCGGCAAATGCCCCCAGATCGGCGCCAGGGCTTGATTTGAACGGCCGCGTTGGAGCAAGACGCCCACCACCGCCAGGCCGCGCTCTTCGTTCTGATGCACCAGATGCATCTCCATGGGAAAAGACGCGCCCGCCACCGTGTGCTCGCTGGGGTGGTGGAAGTGGAATTGCAGCAGCCGATACGGGATGCCGTCCACCTCGATGGTGCTCCCCGCTTCGTAATTGACCTGGATGGTATGCCCGTTGTTGAAGATGGCGAAGGCGGAGGGCTGGTACTTGAAGACCGGGTCTGCAAGATCCTCCGCATCGGTGACGGTCAGGTCGACCGGTGATTGCCGCTGTCCGGTAGCGCAGCCGCCATAATCGGCGCTCAGCGCGCCCCAGTGCTCTGGTCCTTCCTCCCCCTCATATCCCCAATGCACGGCCTCCTGGGCGTCTTCCTCTTCAGTAGACGCCGTTTCTGACGTCTCCGTATCTCCGGGGGTGCAGCCTGAGAAGAGGAGCACCACAGAGATGCCGAGGCCCACCAGCCATGCTATACGGTTGTCTGGATGCATTTTCATCGATGGTCTTTGGTGATGAGTCAGCGTGAATCGATCCCTCGCATGGGTCATTGAAATATCTCCTCGCGCTCGTGAAACCGGCCTTCGGTGTCTTCACGAACGGTGCGGTAATCCGTGAGGCTCCCGTCGAGGGCGGCCTCGATGGCGGGCAGCAGGCCCCGGGCGCTGTCCACACGAGACGAATAGACGTAGTCTGCGCCGGCCTCGTAGAGCCGCTTGCTCTCCTGGAGGTCAATCGCATTGACGATGATCGTTGCCACGGGATTGATATGGTGCAGGGCCTCCACAATCTTGAGGTTGGACGTTCCCTTGAGCAGATCGTCCTGGATGGTGCAAATGATGGTCTTGGCCTTGTCGACCCCGGCGTGATGCAGGGTCTCGGTGTTCGAGAGGTCGCCATACTTGACCGTCGGGCCGTACTCTGCGATGCGGGGATGGATGTTCACATTGAAGTCGACCACGAGCATGCGCTCGAGCACTTCCGGGTGCGTCTTCTTCAGCTCGTGTAACAACGAGGAGGCCACCCGGTGGAAGCCGAGCAGCGCGAGGCTGTACGATTCTTCGTCCTCTTTCGCTTTCGCGGCGGGGACCTTGAACCCGAGCTTTCCCAGTAACGGGCCGAGCTTGTCATGGATCGCATCCGCCTGTTTGTACAGCGTGGGGGTCAACAGGGCCGTGATGACGAAGGCAAAGATGATCACGCTGTTGAGCTCCCCGGTGATATGTTCAAGGCCCACCCCCAGAAAGGCAATCACCAGGGTAAACTCAGAGATCTGGGCCAGCCGGGTCGAGGCCACCATGGAATTGCGGCGGTCCAGGCCCGTAAAGTACAGGAGCGGGAAGAAGATGAGGTATCGGGCCAGGAGGGCCATGACGGCCAGGATAACGGCCAGAACCAGAACGCTAAGCCCGCTGGGGATGGGGATGCTCATGCCCAGACCGACGAAGAAAAGCGTTACAAAGAAGTCTTTCACGATCCCGACTTTGCCGACGATCTCGGTGCTGTAGGGCAGGTTGGCGATGCTCGCGCCCGCAATCAGCGCCCCCATGCTGGCTCCGACCGCCAGGTGCCAGTTGAAGCCGAAGACCGTTTCGGTAAATGCGTCGAGATTCATACCCACAAAGACCACGATGAAACACCAGGATATGGACGCCACCAGGATCAGCTCGGGCATCTTGGCAATCCACTTGAACCCGATCGGTATGACGTACTTCGCGAAAAGCACGGCGATGGCCGTCAGGATGCCAATGCCCAGGAAGGAGAGCAGGATCGGGCCGATCGCCGGATTGCTGAAGTTGGGTTGCAAGGCGATCACGATGATCGCCCAGATATCCTGGAAGATGAGAATCCCCAGCGAAATCCGGCCTACCACGGTATCCAGTTGGAACGTCTCCTGGAAGAGCTTCACCACCAGAAGGGTCGACGAAGCCGCGACGACAAAGCCGATATAGAGCGGTACGTAGGGCCCGCTGGTCAGGAGCTCACCGCCGATGCCCAGTATGATCAACAACTTGGCGATGATAAAGCCGAACGCGATACTCAGCGGGAACTGGAGTACCCCGGTGAGGATGAGGGTCTTGCCGCTGGCCAGCAGCTTGCGGATGTCGATTTCCAGGCCGATCAGGAACAGCAACAAGACCAGGCCCAGTTGGGCGATGGTGTCGATGTTGCCCGGGTCGGTTACCAGCTTGGCACCGATTGGGCCGACGATGACCCCGGCGAGCAGGAAGGCGGCAATCGTCGGGATCTTGAGCTTGGTAAAACCGATGGCGAGCACGCCGGCCAGGAGGATGCTGTAGCCGATGTCGTGCACGAGCGACGGCAGTTCGCCGCCTGCCGCAAAGGCCAGCGTAGGATGTAGCATCATGCCTGCGATGACGAGCAGCAGGCCGTACAGGTATCTTGTGCTCATATCCGTGGTTATGGTTCAGGGAGTACTGTTGATAGGTTCTTCGTGCTCCTTTGTGGCCCATCACGTCGATGCCGTCCCATGCTTCGGGCACGCCCTCGGTCAAGCAAGGTACGGAAAACCTTCTGAGATCTCTACCAGGGCGAGATCACGGACAGGATACGTTCTCGGCTATCTCCTGAATGGGTAGGACCCCTAGGTTTGCGGCCATCGCTTGAACATCGGGCGCAGGATCACGGGGACGAAAACGGCCGTCACGGCGGCCATCACGGCCAGGTTTGCGAAGACGTCGGGGGGCACCGCCCAGTCTCCCAGCTCCAGCCCCTGCTGCATGATGATCAATGCGATCTCGGCCCTGGGGACCATGCTGACACCCAGCACGACGGCGCTCGCGACCCCCATCGTGGCCAGGGCAGGCACCGCTGTGCCGAGGATTTTGCCGATGACGGCCGCCAGAATGAGCGCCGTCGCGGGCACCAGCGCCGAGGTGAGGGCACCGGGATCCATGGCCAGGCCGATCCCGATGAAGAAGAACGGGGCAAAAAGGTCGTGCAAGGACCCAAACGAAGCATCGAACTTTACCGAATCGGGATCTCGGCTGAAGATGAGGCCGGCGAAGAACGCACCGATGGCCACGGAGAACCCGATCAGGCCGGCCAACGCCGCGACCATGATTCCGATTCCCAGGACCACGAGCATGGTTCCTTTCCCGTCATGGAAGGCCTCAAAGAGGCGGGTGATAGGACGCTCCATGTAGCGTGCGAAGAGCACGCACAGCACCATGAAGGCCGCCAGCTTCAGGAGCAACAGCCCCAGCGTCTGGGTGAGCACCGGAAGGAGCGAGGCGCCCGCCTGCTCCTTCAAGAGGGGGGCGACGGCGAACAACAGAGCCATGAGCACGATCCCGGAGAGGTCGTCCAGCTCCGCCACGTCCAGCATCAGCGCGCCGTTGGACGTGTTCAGCGCCCCGGCCTCTTGCCAGACGGCCACCGAGATCCCCACGCTGGTAGCGGTCAGCGCCACCGCGACGAACAGGCTGGGGATGAGCGCCCAGCCGAGCAGATGATGGGCGACCCAGTAGCCCAGCGCGCCGCTGACGAGGATATTTGCGATCCAGAGGAGACTGGCCTGGGGGAGCCGCTCCATCAGGCTGGCCATGTCGCTCTCGAGCCCCACGCGAAAGAGCAGCGCGATGATCCCCAGAGAAGCCAGGAATTCAAAGATGTGGAGTCCTCCTTCGGAGAGCAGCCCCCAGCTGGAGTGCGCCGCCCGGAGCAGGATGCCGAGGATGAAATAGCCGATCAGCGCGGGCAGGCCTATCTTCTCCGAGCCGTACCGGACCAACATGGTCAGGACGATAATGCCGCCTACGAGCAAGATGGCCAGCAAAAGGGAGTGGGCCATATTATCCGCCTTCATAGAGAGAAACGCTCCTCCCCACCTGCAAGCCGGGAGGAGCGTCCAAAAAGCGAGAAGGGTGTGCACGCCGACGCGTCAGGCGCCGGGTTCACCCCTTCTGCCGAAGGATATACACGATGCAGGCTAGTACCGCGGCACGCTTGTTTGGATCGGAAAACCCACAGTACACGACAAAACCTACAGCGGGTGTCCTCTCGACGAGGGCATCGAGGAGAGATCCCCGTCGTGGAGGCCCGATTGAGGGTTGGGGATCCCTCACGTGCGTTCGGGATGACACGGAGAGGGTTTTTGTCGTGTACTGTGGGGGAAACCATAAGGAACGTCATCCCTGCGAAGGCAGGGATCCAGTCTGTACAACGGTCTTTCTGGATTCCCGCCTGCGCGGGAATGACTTCCTCCTCTTTTTCTACCCATCAGAACCATCGGGTCGCAGTACTAAGTAGCTCCGCAGGAGAACCTTGGCTGGTGTGCACCGTCTGTGCTCCGCAGCATCGTCGGCGCGGGTCATCGGTCATCGGC
>JBFGRH010000168.1:0-4881 GCA_041563795.1 Nitrospiraceae bacterium
GAGGTAAAATTTTGGCCTATTCTAGGAACTGTGGCAGTGTTCATGGTGCTGCTCTACGGAGTACTTTATTTTCTCAATCGCCAAATGCTTGTGCGTGTGGGAGAATTAGTGCCGGGATGGGCTCCGAAACAAGGCTCTGCCCTGTCTTCCCTGGCTGAAGCTTCGGCAGAATTAATTTTTCTTAAAGTGGCGAAGCCTCAACAGCAACACCCGCCTGCGTCATAATTGGTCAGAAAAGAATATAACGGGTCTGCAGATTATTCTTCAGCGCACGCTGACGAAGCGGCTGGCTGCCGTCTCCCGAAGCCGGGTGATGTCCTCGCGGCGCGAGACGGAGAGGGGCACGGTCTGGCCGAGTTCCTCCAGGAGCAGGCCCGTATCGAGCGGTTTCTTCTGCGCCAGCGCCCGGTAGAGCGAAGCCACGACGGCCTGCTCGATCTCGGCGCCGCTGAACCCGTCGGAGGCGGGGAGGATGCGGCCCAGGTCAAACCCGGCCGGGTTCTGCTTTCGCAGTGTCAGCTGGATCTTGAAGATCGCCTCCCGTTCCTGTTCGTTCGGCAGGTCCACGAAGAAGATCTCGTCGAACCGGCCCTTCCGCAATAATTCGGGCGGCAGGATGGAGAGGTCGTTGGCTGTCGCCACCACGAAGACCTCCTGCTTTTTTTCCTGCAGCCAGGTCAGGAACGCGCCGAAGAGGCGGCGGCCGAGCCCGGCGTCCGATTCGCCGCTCCCGGCCGACACCATGCCCTTCTCGATTTCGTCGATCCAGAAGACGACCGGCGCCATGGACTCGGCCATGGCGACCGCCTTGCGGAAGTTCTTCTCCGATTCGCCGACGAACTTGTCGAACAGGCGTCCGGCGTCCAGCTTGAGCAGGGGGAGCTTCCAGTCCCGGGCGATGACCTTGCAGGCCAGCGATTTGCCGCAGCCCGGCACGCCCACCAGCAGGATGCCGCGCGGCGGGGCCAGGTTCAACGCCTTCGCCTCGGGGCTGAAGCCCAGGTAGGCGCGCTGCAGCCAGGCTTTCAGGTTCGCGAATCCGCCCAGCTCGAACCGGTTGTCCGCCAGCGGGTAGTACTCCAGCAGGCCGCCTTCCTTGATCATCTGCGCCTTGCGATCCAGCACCCCCTGCACGGCGCGTGGCGTGAGGGCGCCGTCCTCGAGGATGGCGTGCGAGATGGCCTGCCGTGCCTGGTTCAGCGTCAGGCCGCGCATGGCCCGTACCAGTTCCACGCGTCCCTGGGGCTCCAGGCCCTTCCCGCCGGCGGTCTTCTTTGCGAGGGACTCCAGCACGCTGGTGACCACGGCGCCCAACTCCTCGGGGTCCGGCAGTTGCAGCCGGAAACGGACGGTCAGGGCTTCAATCTCGTTCGGAAGCTGCACGGTTTCGCCCGCCAGCACGGCCGTCGATCGTTTTCTGGCGAAGTGCGTCGCCACTTCCCGGAACAGGCGGGCGTGTGTGGCGTCGTCCAGGTGGCGGGCGAAATCCTTCAGGAGCACGATGATCTCCGGCCGCAGACCCTCCATGTGCGACAGCACGGCGGTCGGGGTGGCGATCGTCCGGTTGACCTGCGAGGACAGTTCCGACCGTGCGAATCCGCGCGTGATGGACCACTCGAACAGCGGCATCTTCGTCTGCTGGCTGACGGCCTGGAGGAGCGAGCGGACGCGTTCCTCCTCGACCGTCTCGATGGCGATGACCGGATGGGAGGAGAGGACCAGTGTCTTGATGTCGTGGATGCTGGTGGACAGACCCATGACGTCGAGGGCCCGGATCAGAACGGAATCTTCAGTCCGCCCAGCCCGCCGGTCGCGCCGCCGGTCTTGGTCAGGCTGGTCGCCTGCTGGAGGCGGGCGGTGAGCTGGTCGCCGATCCCAGTCAGCCCGCCGAAGCGGGATTTGAGCTCCTGGAGCGGCTTGTCCACCTTCGCGGCGATCGCCGCCCGCAGCTGGCGCTCGAATTTGGCCGCCTCTTCCTGCATCTGCTTCCCGAGGGCCTGCTTCAGGACCTGGTCGAGGTCGGAGGAGACGCTGACATCATACTGGGCGAGTGTGCCGGTGATGTCGGCCTTCACGTGGAGAGATTCGACCCTGGACAGGGCCGAGCCCACGGCCCTGGCGACGGCACCCGCATCCGGTTTTTCCCCGGTTGCGATCCGCACCGACTGCAGGGTGGCGGTCAGGTCGGCCTGCAGCGCCTCGCCGCGCAAGCCGGCGTTTACATCGAAATCGCCACGGGCTTCCTTGACGGACACGGGCAGGGTTTCATTGGTGGACAGGGCAAGGTCTGACAGCCGGTAGCCGCGGACTTTCAGCACGGCCGTATCCTCCGGCTTGTCCGGGTTAACGCGGTTGACCTTGCCGGTAAGCGAAAGGGACTCTGCGTCCTTCAATTTCTCTCCTGAAAAATCAAACGTGGTCGGCGCGCCGAGCAGGGACTGGTCCGGCGTGATGTTACGGACGGTGCCCGATACGTCGCCGGCTGTGAGCTCCAGTCCAACCTTCGCCGTGCGGACCAGCACGTCGGGCACGGGCGCCCGCTCCTTGAACCGCACGTCCAGGCCTTTGCCGCGAAGGGGCTTGACGACTTCCGCGTTCCCCCTGCGCTCGCGGGCGGCCTTCAGCACGGGCTGGAGCATCGCATGCCACCGGATGGCGGTTTCAATCCTGTCGCCGAGCGGCCCCTCGATCAGCGCGCGGCTCATGTTGGCCAGCCCCTGCGGCGACAGGGCATATTTGTCCCGCAGGCGGCGCAGGTCTTCCTCCGGCGCCTTGGTCGCCTCGGCGAGCCGCGCGCGCAGGTCGGCAATATTCTTCTCGAAGGTCTCCTTCGCGGTCTTGATCCGGTCCAGGTCCTGGCGGATGTCCTTCTGGATGGCAGCCGCCTCGGTCGCCCCCCCGACGATGCCGCCCAGGCCGCCCTTGCCCGCGGAGGCCACCTTGTCGAGGCGCTGCTTGTACTCGTCGAACTTCGCCTTGTCGGGCAAGTCGGCCAGCTGCTGTTTCCAGCGGTCCTGCTCGGCCTGGATGTCCGCGCGCAGGGATTCGGCCAGCTTGAGGGACTTCAGCTCCTCGTTCGCCAGAACGTTCTTCACGTCGGGGATCTGTGCGGAGGGCAGCACGAACTTGGTCTTGGCGATTCTCTCGACGACGCCCGGTTCCACCTTCCCAATGGCGCCGGAGGCCTTGCGCGGGGTGCCGAAGCGGACCCCGTCCACCGTCATCTCCTCGACGATGACTTTCCGGTGCAGCAGGTTCAGTCCGTCCATCAGAAAGCTGATCCGCTTCACCTCCACGGCGTTCGTCATCGGTTCCTTGGGGTCGGTGACCTGGAGGCCGGAGAGGGTCAAGCCGAGGGGAAAGAGCGTGAGATCCGCGGCGGCCAGGTCCACATGGGCTCCGACCGCCTGTGTGCCCGCGCGTTCGATCGCGGATTCGATCATGCCGTCTACCAGGAGCCACCACACGGCGGCCAGCAGGATGATGACGACGGCGAAGGCGGCCACGCCGGACCAGCGGATCAAGCGGCCGGCGCCGGACGGCGGTGCGGAGGGCGTACGGTCCCCTTTCATGCGTCCGCTCCGTAGCGCATGATATTCAGCACGTGGATCAGCTTCGTTTTCTGCACCCAGGCCAGGAAGTGCTCGCGGTACTTGAGGATGAGCCGGTTCGAGACGAAGTACAGCGGGACGAACAGCAGCACCGAGACGATCAGGCTGCCCATGACGATCGAATTATTGAAGCGTTCCAGCCGCCAGAGCGTCGAATTGTAGAGCGCCGTCCAGAGGCCCTCGAGCGAACCCGCGGTCAGGATGGCGAGACCGATGCGGTGGAAGAGCGGGTCGAGCAGGTAGGCCACGCCTGAGAAAAAGGCCAGGCCGAAGAAAAACGCGGACAGGTTGACCCGCAGGACCAGGATGAGGAACAGCACCAGGAGGTTATGCAGGCTGACCAGCGGCGTGAACCCGGCGATCAGGGCGAAGGCGAAGCCCAGGCTGATCTGTCCCGGCTCGGTTTCGGAACTGATGATTCGCACAAGCTTGTACACGGTTCGAATCATGGAGCCTCCTGCGCTGACCACCCAACTCTAGCATAGGCCGCCTACCTGTCATAGAGCCCTCAATGTTTTTTCGCCGACTTCGCGCAGCGGAAGCCGATGGTGGGGGAGCGCTGGTCCGGCAGGGCACCGCTGCGCGTCGCCGTCCGCAGCATCATCGGCTTGCTCTTCCAGGAGCCGCCGCGGGCGCCCTTGTACCGGCTGTTCGCAGGCCCCCGCGGATTGCGGTTTGGCGTGATGGAATAGTAGTCGAACCCGAACCAATCCTGCACCCACTCGGCCACGTTGCCGGCCATGTGACGCACGCCGTAGGGGCTGGCGCCCGCCTCGCCGCTGCCGACCGGCTGAACCAGCGGGATCTCATGGACGTGGTACTGGTTGAACACGGCGAGGGCGTCCGACGGCGCCTCTGGGCCCCACGGAAACAGGTTCCCCTCCGGGCCGCGCGCCGCCTTCTCCCACTCGGCTTCGGTCGGCAGCCGCTTGCCGACCGCGTGGCAGAAGTCCGCCGCCTCGATCCAGGTGACGTAGAGCGCCGGCCAGCGAGCCAGCCCCTCGTTGGTCGCCGCGTGGACCGTGATCATGTGCCAGATGAGCCGCTGCAGTTCATCCGACACCGGCCGTTTGTATTGGCGGAGATAGGCGAGGTACTCGCCGAGACTGACTTCGTCGCGGTCGATCCCGTAGGCGTCGAGCCAGACTTTATGCTGCGGCAGTTCGGTATCGTCGAACTGGGTGGCGAGGCCGTAGGGGTCGTCGTCCACGCGGGTCGAGCCCATCAGAAACCAGCCGGCCGGAATGGCGATGGCCGGCGCGGGCGTGAC
>JBFGRH010000169.1:0-4879 GCA_041563795.1 Nitrospiraceae bacterium
CAACCTGTCGGCCGTCGAGCAGGCCGTCAGCGGCAAGACGGCGGCCATCCTGGTCGAGCCGATCCAGGGCGAAGGCGGCGTGCAAGTCGCGGACAAGTCCTACCTCAAGGGGCTGCACGAGCTCTGCCGCCAAAAGGACCTCCTGCTGATCTTCGACGAAGTGCAGACCGGCGTGGGACGGACCGGCACCCTCTTCGCCTACGAGCAGTTCGGCGTCGCGCCGGACATCATGACGCTCGGCAAGGGACTCGGGGGCGGGTTGCCCATCGGCGCCTGCCTGGCCACCGAGACTGCGGCGGCGGCGTTCGAGCCGGGCACGCACGCGTCCACCTTCGGCGGCAACCCCGTCTGCTGCGCCGCGGGGCTGGCCGTCCTGCGCACGCTGCTCGAGGGGCGAGTGCTGGAGCACGGCCGGCGCATGGGCGCGTATCTGGCCCGCGGCCTGCAGGACATGAAAGACCGCCTGCCGATGGTGAAGGAGGCACGGGGGCTCGGCCTCCTGCAGGGCCTCGAACTGACGGTGGACGGCAAACCCGTCGTGGCCGACTGCCTCGCCCGCGGCCTGCTGATCAACTGCACGGCGGACCGCGTGCTGCGGTTCGTGCCGCCGCTGATCATCACACAAGCCGATATCGACCGCCTGCTGGACCTGCTGAATCAAGTCCTCGGCAATCGGATTTAGGAGGCTCGATGTCTCGTCGGCCTCGTCGTTCCCATTCGCAGGGCTTCGGCAAAGACCTGCTGACGGTCAGCGCGATTCCGCGCCAGGCGCTCACGCGCCTGCTGGAATCGGCGCGCCGGCTGAAGGCGCGGCAGCGCACGGGTGCCCGTTACCGGCCGCTCGACGGGTTGACGCTCGGCCTGTTGTTCGAAAAGCCCTCGACGCGCACGCGTGTCTCGTTCGAGACCGGCATGCACCAGCTCGGCGGGAAGACGACCTTCCTGTCGCTGGGCGACATCCAGTTGTCGCGGGGCGAAACGATCGCCGACACCGCCGCCGTGCTCTCGCGCTACCTCGATGCGCTGGTCGTCCGGACCTTCGACCAGGCGATCGTCGAGGACTGGGCGCGCCACGCGACCATCCCGGTCATCAACGGCCTGACGGACCTGTGCCATCCCTGCCAGGCCCTCTCGGACCTGCTCACGATCCAGGAACGGAAGGGCCGGCTCAAGGGCGTGAAGCTCGCGTATGTCGGCGACGGCAACAACGTGGCCAATTCGCTGATCGCGGCGGCTGCGAAGACGGGGATGAGCATCAGTCTGGGCTGTCCCGGGGACCACCGGCCCGATGAGGGCATGCTGGCGCGGGCCCGCCAGGAGGCGGCTGAAACGGGCGCGACGATCGAGCTGACGGACCAGCCCCAGGTGGCGGTCAAGGACGCCGACGTCCTGTACACGGATGTCTGGGTCAGCATGGGACACGAGGGCGAAGAAAGCCATCTCGTGAAGGCCCTGCTGCCCTATCAGTTGAACGAGCGGCTGCTGAAGGGCGCGAAGCCGGATGCGATCGTCATGCATTGCCTGCCGGCGCACCGCGGGCAGGAGATCACCGCCGGGGTGCTCGACGGCCCGCAATCGGTGATCCTGGACCAGGCGGAGAACCGGCTGCACGTGCAGAAAGCGATTCTGGTCGAACTGATGCAACCACGAGCCAAGAGGACACGATCATGAAGCAGTCCGCGATCAGGAAGGTCGTGCTCGCCTATTCAGGGGGCCTCGACACTTCGGTGATTTTGAAATGGCTGCTGGAGACCTACCATTGTCAGGTCGTCGCCTTCTGCGCCGACCTGGGCCAGGGCGAGGATCTGCAGGCCGTGAAGAAGAAGGCCATGGCCGTCGGGGCCTCGAAGGTCTACGTCGAGGACCTGCGCGAGACCTTCGTGAAGGACCACGTGTTCCCGATGCTGCGCGGCTGCGCCGTGTACGAGGGCACCTATTTGCTGGGGACCTCCATCGCCAGGCCCCTGATCGCCAAGCGGCAGATCGAAATTGCAGCCAGGGAAGGCGCGGAGGCCGTGTCGCACGGCTCGACCGGCAAGGGCAACGACCAGGTCCGCTTCGAGTTGACCTACCAGGCGCTCGATCCGACGGTCCGGATCATCGCGCCCTGGCGGGAATGGACCATGCGCTCGCGGCGGGAACTGATCGAGTATGCCGAGAAGCACGGCATTCCGGTCACGGCGACGAAGGCCAAGCCCTACAGCACGGACCCGAACCTGTTCCACGTCAGCTACGAGGGCGGGATTCTGGAGGATCCCTGGGTTGCACCGCCGGACGAGATCTTTCAGCTGACCGTGTCGCCGGAGAAGGCGCCGGACAAGCCGCGTGAAGTGGAAATCCAGTACGAGCAGGGCAACCCGGTCGCCGTGAACGGCCGGAGGATGACTCCGGCCATGCTGCTGGCCCATTTGAACAAAGTCGGCGGGGAACACGGCATCGGGCGGGTGGACCTGGTCGAGAACCGCTATGTCGGCATGAAGTCGCGGGGCGTCTATGAAACTCCGGGCGGGACGATTTTGCACGTGGCCCATCGCGGCCTGGAGTCGCTGACGCTGGACCGCGAGGTGCTGCATTTGCGGGACTCGCTCATCCCGCGCTACGCGGAGCTGATCTACTACGGCTACTGGTATGCGCCGGAACGGGAGATGCTGCAAGTCGCGATCGACGAGGCGCAGCAGGACGTGACCGGCACGGTCCGCGTGAAGCTGTACAAGGGCAGCTGCACGGTGACGGGGCGGAAATCGGACCGGTCGCTCTACCGGCTGGACATTGCCACGTTCGAGGAAGACGACGTCTACCGGCAGAAGGACGCGGAAGGGTTCATCCGGCTCAACGCGCTCCGGCTGGCGATCCGGGCGCAGAGACGGAAGAAGAAATAGGGCGAGCGTGATGGGGAACAAAAAAAAGAACGGCTCGGCGGGTGAAACCGGCAAGGCCTGGTCCGGCCGGTTCCGGACGAAGACGCACCGGCTGATGGACACCTTCAGCTCGTCGCTGGCGGTCGACCGGCGGCTGTACAAGCAGGACATCCAGGGCAGCATCGCCCACTCCAAGGGTCTGGAGCAGGCCGGCGTCCTCACGCCGCAGGATACGAAGGCCATCATCCGGGGTCTCGAGCAGATCCGCGCCGAGATCGAGAAGGACCGGTTCCCCTTCGCGCCGACGGACGAAGACATCCACATGGCGATCGAGCGGCGGCTGACGGAGCTGATCGGGCCGGTCGGCGGCAAGCTGCATACGGGGCGGAGCCGCAACGACCAGGTCACGCTCGACCTGCGCCTCTACCTGCGCGACGCGCTGGGCGCGCTCGTCAAGTCCGCGCGCCAGTTTCAGCAGGCCTTGCTGGAGCAGGCGCGCCGGAATCTGGACGTCGCCATGCCCGGCTACACGCACCTCCAGCGGGCGCAGCCGGTCCTGCTGTCGCACCACCTCCTCGCCTACGTCGAAATGGCGGAGCGTGACAAGGGGCGGGTGCGCGATCTCCTGGCACGCCTGGATGAGATGCCGCTGGGGTCGGGCGCGCTGGCCGGCACCAACTATCCGGTGGACCGCGCCTACGTGGCCCAGTTGCTCGGCTTCTCCGGCGTGACCCAGAACAGCCTGGACGCGGTCTCGGACCGGGACTTCGTCATCGAGGCGCTGGCGGCCCTGGCGATCCTGATCATGCACCTGTCGCGCCTGAGCGAGGAGCTGATCCTGTGGTCCTCGCAGGAGTTCCGGTTCGTCGAGCTGCCGGACGCCTTCTGCACGGGCAGTAGCATGATGCCGCAGAAAAAGAACCCGGACGTGCCCGAGCTGGTCCGCGGCAAGACCGGCCGCGTCTACGGCCATCTCATGGCCATGCTGACGACGCTCAAGGGCCTGCCGCTCACCTACAACCGGGACCTGCAGGAGGACAAGGAAGCGCTGTTCGACGCCGTCGACCAGGTGTCGGCCTCGCTCGACATCCTCACGAAGGTGATCCAGGGGCTCACGGTGAACCGCGAGACCCTGGGGAAGGCCGCCGGCGCCGGCTACATTCTGGCGACGGAGCTCGCGGACTACCTGACCGGAAAGGGGATCCCGTTCCGCGAGGCCCACGCGATTACCGGCCGTCTCGTGCGCTGGTGCCTGGACCGGAAGAAGGACTTGCGGGATCTCACGCTCCCGGACATGCGCGGCATCTCGACCAAGTTCGAGAAGGACGCACTGGACGTGCTGACGGTCGAGGGCGCCATCGAACGGCGGTCGCAGATCGGCGGCACGGCGCGCAAACGCGTCGAGGCGCGCCTCAAGGCGCTGGAGAAAGTTCTGGCATGACAGGCCGCGTGTACATCGGCCTGCTGCTGCTCATCCTGCTCGCGGGCTGCGGCCGGTCCGGTTTCCCGGTCCCGCCGGACGATTACGGCATCGGGCTGCGGATGCAGCAGGAGCGGCAGAAAGAGGAGCAGGCCCGCAAGGAGCAGGAGACGCAGGCCAAGGCGGCACCCACAACGAAGGCCGGGGAGGAACCCGTGGCCCCTGCGGACGAGATTATGCTGCCGGACATGCGACCGGTGGGGGGACGATAAAAAGGACGACGATGCACCACTTTGCCTATCGAAACGGCGAATTCTACTGTGAAGACGTGCCGTTGAGCTGGATCGCGAAAGAATTCGGGACGCCGTTCTATGTCTATAGCCATGCCACGCTCGTCCGCCACGTCCGGGCGCTCGACAGCGCCTTGCAGGATGTGCCGCCCATCATCGCCTTTGCGATGAAGGCCAACTCAAACCTGGCCATCCTGCGGCTCATGGCGCGCGAAGGCGGCGGCGCGGATATCGTCTCCGGCGGCGAACTGTACCGCGCCCTCAAGGCGGAGGTGCCGCCGGAAAAGATTGTGTTCGCGGGCGTCGGCAAG
>JBFGRH010000170.1:0-4858 GCA_041563795.1 Nitrospiraceae bacterium
CTGTCCCACCTCGTGGCCGCAGTCCCCTCCTGGCTGCCCAGGGACCACAACTTGATAACGGTCGGACTGATCGATCGCGAGTGGAACCGGCAGCAGGTGAGCTTTGGGCGACGGTCGCCGCATCTTCGTTTGCATCCGGGCGGAGACGGGTTCGAAACCCGCGCCCTGAGCCGGGTGGATCTTGCGAGAAACTGCCTGAATGCGGGGCTCTGGGAACTGATTCTCTTCACGACGGAGCACGGCGAAGAACGTGCCTACGAACACCTCTGGTTCACCTTCCCGCTCGGCCTGTACAAACAAGTCTTCGAGCGGGTGAACGGGCTCTCCTATTGGGATTTCTGGTGGTCACTGGAACACTGGAACGATCCGGCCGGGACGCCAATCCCGCTGGAGCGATTGCGGGCGGTCGTGGAAGAACGGCCGGTTCGGGCGGAGGTGAAGTGGGACGAGCCGCCGATGTGGGGCGGCGAACAGCGGGCCAAGCGCAAGAACATCCTGACCAAGCCGGCGGCAACGTATCGGGGCTGGTACGGCGACCCGGTCCGGTTCGCAAGCTTCATTCCGCCCGGGATCTATTCACGTACGCACCCGCGTGAGACCCAGTTGCACCGCCTGTCCGAATTGACCGGTGCGATCCTGCGCCAGGTGCGTGTCACCGATGGGGCGGCGCCGTTGGACGAAATTGAGTTGTCGTTTATAGATGGCCGCACCGGCGAACCGAGCCGGCTGATTATCGGCGGCCTTGCGCTGCAGGCCTTGCCGAGGCTGCGTCCGACGGACTACGACAAGGGATGGCAGGCGCCGATGGGGATCGGGAATCCCGGGTTTTTCGAATCCTACAAAGAGGCGCTCATGCATCCTCCCCGTCAGCGCATGTTCTATAGCGTGCTACTGGACGGGCGGGATCGGTGGCTGGATCATCATGCGGTCGGGGTGGATGGCCCGCTGCTGCACCGGGATGCGGCCGACCCAGGCAGGATTCATCTCTACCTGCTCTCCTACGAGCGGCACGCGCTGCTGACCCATGTCGTCATTACCTGTCCGGACGGCAACCGGGGCCGTCCGGGTTGTTAGGTGGGTGCCGCGACTGCGTCAGGGGCAATGGGTTTCGACGGTGTCGGACCGGCAGGCGTGACAGGCCTTCGCGCTAGGCCACGGCGCTAATGGGCGAGGCGTTCCCGCCTCCCGACAGCTCCTCGTCCGCATAGACCGCGTCTTCGGGATTGTCGGTCAGCAGCGCGCCCTCGTCCGCCAGGAAGACCGGTGTCCGCACCGTGCCGTTGAGTGTGGCCGACTGCAGCAGCTGCACTTCCTCGGAGGCCACGATGTCACCGACGATCAGGCCACGGCTCACGACGGAGCCGGCATAGACGTTGCCGACCACCACCGCCGTCTCGCCGACCATCACGAGACCTTCCGTACAGATGTCTCCCTCGACCCTGCCGTCAATCCAGATGGTCCCCTCGGCGCGGATGGTCCCGGTGATGATCGTATCCTCCCCGATCATCGTCATGGCCTGCAGGCTCAGCTTGCTCCCATCCAGTGTGTCCATGGCTGTGTCCTCCTGGCGCTTGTTGATACTGTGGAAAGACTGAGCATAAGCGATGCCGCCCGGTACTGATCATAACTACTTGATTTAATTATGGTTTATATATTTTGTGGTTTGGACAAAGATGTACAAGTCGTTCGTTTCTGTACGAGCAGAGTTAATTAGGTCTGCGCTATATTCTGTCGGGGAAGTCCGACACGATCCCGTCCACGTCCAGCCCGCGCATCCTCGCAATGTCCGCCGGTTTGTTGACGGTGTAAACGAAAACCATGAGGCGCGCCTTGTGCAATGCCTGCACGAGCGGCGGTGCGGCGCTGTCAAAGCGCAGGCCCACGTGCGTGGCCTGGAGCCTGGTCGCGTCGGCAACGGGATTCTTGGGAAGCCGCTTGAACAGGACCAGTGTCTTGGCATCGGGATCGGCCCGGCGGACATGCTGCAGTTCATCGTGCAGGAACGAAGCGTAGAAAATTTCTCCTGGGAAGCCGCTCGCCCGAACGATCCCGCTCACATCGTAGGCCAGGCCCTCGGCCTTGAGTTCCAGGATCAGGCCGATCCGCCCCCGGGCCGCCTTGAGCGCCTCCTCCAGCGTGGGGATGCGCTGGCCCCCTCCCGCGTCCAGCCTTCGGACCTCCTCCAGGTTCAGGTCGGCGACGACCCCCTGCCCGTTCGTGGTACGGTCCACGCGCTCGTCGTGCAGCAGGATGAGCGATCCATCGGCCGTCCGCTGCACGTCCAGCTCGGTCAGGTCGCACCCGAAGGAGATCGCTTTCTCGATGGACGCGAGCGTGTTCTCGGGCGCATGGCCGCAGGCGCCGCGATGACCGATCCGAAGAACCTTTCTGTCGGGGCTTCCTTTTCTCATGCGACTTCCCTACGATATTACCCCATGGCGGCGAAGAAACCTAAAGTGCCACGGACAAAAGGGGCCAGGCGGCGCCGGAAACCGGCCGGGGCATCGGTCGGCCTGACCGCGACGGAGTTGCAGGCGGCGGCGCCGCCGGGCGAGGTGGCCGAACTGCACCGGGCCATCGACAGCGACGGCGGCAAGGTCCTGTCCATCTACCGGGAACCCTACGGCGGCAAATGGGTCGCGATGGCGGCGCTTCCGATCGACCTGGTCGAACCGACCCCCTACCAGCGCAACCTGTCCGACACGCACGTTCGCAAACTGGAGACTGTCATCGGGAAGCTGGGCCGCTTTCTGGATCCGATCATCGCCGTGCGCGCGCCACGCTCAGATGGGGGCGGGGAAACCAAGTACTGGACGCCGAACGGCAACCATCGGCTGTCGGCCATGAAGACCCTCGGCGCCAAGAGCATCACGGCGATCGTGATCCCGGAAGCCGGGGCCGCCTACCAGATCCTCGCGCTGAATACGGAAAAGGCGCATAATCTCAGGGAAAAGTCGCTGGAAGTCATCCGCATGTACCGCGAGCTCGCGGAGCTCGATCACGTGGGCGAGGAGCACTATGCGCTGGAGTTCGAGGAGGCGGCCTTCATCACGCTCGGCCTCTGCTACGAGGAGCGGCCGCGCTTCAGCGGCGGCGCCTACCATCCGGTGTTGAAACGGGTGGAGCAGTTTCTGGCGAAGCCGCTGCGGTCGGCCCTGGCGGTGCGGCAGGAACGGGCGAAGACGGTGCTGGCCCTGGACGATCTGGTGGTGAAGCAGGTCGAGGCGTTGAAGGCCAAGGGGCTGACGAGCCCCTACCTCAAGAGTTTCGTCGTGGCGCGGGTCAACCCGATCCGCTTCCGCCCGAAGGACGCCCCGCCGCTGTCGTTCGACGAGGCGCTCGACCGCATGACGAAGGCCGCCGAAAAATTCAATCCGGACAAGGTCAAGGATACCGATCTGGCTTCATCCGGTGGCGCGCCGGATGACGGGGAGTAGTGGGGCGAAAGCAAGGAAGACACTGGTTGTTCACTCCGGCGGCGTCAATCGGGGGGGCGTCGCCCGATGAGCCGCCGGTTCAAGCGAAGCGTGGTAGGGAGGTATTGCCATGAATTTAGCCGATAACAAATGCGTCCCGTGCCGCGGCGGGGTGCCGCCGGTGGAGCCGAAAAAAGCGGAGGAACTGCTGAAGCAGCTTGGCAAGGGCTGGGCCTTCAACAAGGCCGGCCACCTGGAGCGCCTCTACACCTTCAAGGATTTCGCGCAGGCGCTGGCCTTCGTCAACAAGGTGGGGGCGGTGGCGGAAGCGGAGGGGCACCACCCGGACCTCTATCTGGCCTGGGGCAAGTGCGGGGTCGAGATCTGGACCCACAAGATCAACGGCCTGACGGAAAGCGACTTTTACATGGCCGCGAAGGCGGACCGGGAATTCGAAGCATTCCGCGGCACGCCCTGACGATCTCTCATCGCGCCGCGGTCCATGCGAGGGAAGTGAGCAAACCAAGGAGGATCCCATGCCACGCGTTCTAATGTTCCTGTTGATCGGATTCCTGTGCGTCGGACTGACGGGGGCGCCGATGGCCCACGCGAAAGGCGGCAAGAAGAACGGCGCGAAGGCTTCCAAGACGATGTCGCAAGAGGAGCTGATCAAGCTGGCGCAGAGCGCCGCTCCGCCCCACATCTCGAAGGACGCCAGCGTCATGCTGCCCGGCGAGGACGGGAAGCTCGTTGAAGTCAAGAAGGGCACCAACGGTTTTACCTGCATTCCCACCGTCAACAACCGGCCGGGGGAACCGGACCCCATGTGTTTTGACGCGGCGGTCGGCCAATGGGTGGATGCGTTGGTGAACAAGAAGGAGAAGCCCGGCAACACCGTGCCCGGCATTTCATACATGGCGCGTGGCGGCTTTCACTGGGAAAAGGACGGAAAGATCCTGATGGACGAGGCACCGGGCGCCAAACTGGTGAAGGAACCGCCGCATTGGATGCTGATGTGGCCGTTCGACTCCACAGAAGCCAAACTCCCGACGCTTCCGAACTCGTCCGGTGTCTACATCATGTTCGACGGATCGCCATTTGCGCACTTGATGGTGTACCAGGATCCGAACAAAATGAAATAGCCGGGCGCGCTACATCGAGAGTTTCTGCGCGACGTTCCGCATCTGGACGCCGTGCACGAGCGAGGCGCCGCCCCGGATGGCGCAGGCCACGTGGACCGCCTCGGTCATTTCTTCGACGTTCGAGCCCTTCTCCAAACTGGCCTGCGTGTAGGCGTCGATGCAGTAGGGACACTGCACGGCGTGGGCCACGCCCAGCGCGATGAGGGCCTTCTCCCGCTCCGTGAGCGCGCCCTCCTTGAACACCGCCGCATAGTAGCTCGAGAATTTCTCCCACAGCTCCTTGTTCCCCTTGCCCATGTC
>JBFGRH010000171.1:0-4817 GCA_041563795.1 Nitrospiraceae bacterium
AAGGATGAGCAACGAGAGGTCTGAACAGACATGAAGAACGATCAACCGATTGAAATCACCTGTCCGATACCGGCCGGCCCTGGCGATGCGGTCATGCTGGCGCATGGCGGGGGCGGACGGCTCATGCAGGAGCTGATCCGGGGGACGTTCCTGCCGGCCTTCGACAACAAGCTGCTGGATCAGCTCCACGACGGCGCGGTGTTCCCGGTCGAGGGCGCCACGCTGGCCTTCACGACCGATTCCTATGTCGTGCAGCCGCTGTTTTTTCCCGGTGGGGATATCGGCAGCCTCGCGGTCTACGGAACCGTGAACGACCTGGCGATGTGCGGCGCGAAGCCGTTGTATCTCAGTGCCGGGTTTATTTTGGAGGAAGGGTTCAGCCTGGAATCGCTCGGCAAGGTGGTGGCCTCCATGGCCGCGGCGGCACGCGCAGCCGGCGTCCATTTGGTCACCGGCGATACGAAGTTGGTGGACCGCGGCAAGGGCGACGGCCTGTTCGTCAACACGGCCGGCATCGGCCTGGTCCCGCAGGGTGTGGCGATCGGCCCCCGGCTCGTGCAGCCGGGCGACCGCATCCTGCTTAGCGGCGACCTCGGTTCGCACGGCATCGCCGTCATGAGCGTGCGCGAGGGGCTGAGTTTCTCGGGGGACATCCGGAGCGACTCGGCGCCCTTGAATGGCGTCGTGGAGGACCTGCTGAAGAACGGGATCGAAATCCATTGCCTGCGGGACCTGACCCGCGGCGGCCTGGCCAGCGCCCTCAACGAAATCGTGGAGGCCTCACATAGGGGCATGGCCATCGAGGAGCGGGCGGTCCCGGTGCATGATGCCGTGCGCGGGGCTTGCGAGATCCTCGGATTGGATCCGCTCTACGTGGCCAACGAGGGCCGCTTCGTCGCCTTCGTTCCGGAGGGGGCGGCGGGCAAGGCGCTCGACATCCTGCGCCGCCACGACGTCTCGCGAGGCGCCGTGGAGATCGGCCGGGTCACCGACCAGGGCGATCCGATGGTCACGCTGCGGACCGTCTTGAACACGCACCGCATCCTCGACCTGCTGTCAGGCGAGCAACTCCCGAGGATTTGCTGACCATGATCTATACCATTACGCTCAACCCGGCCCTCGACCATTATATGGAGGTGGACAAGTTCCTCGTGGAGGACGCCAACCGTGTGAAGGGCGAACGGTATTTTGCCGGCGGCAAGGGCATCGACGTCTCCCGCGCGATCCAACGCCTGGGCGGCGATACGATCGCGCTGGGGTTCATCGGGGGGCATAACGGGCGCCTCATGGTGGAGATGCTCAAGGCCGAGGGGGTGGCGACCTACTTCACGCCGATCGAGGGCGAGACGCGCCGCAACCTTATCGTCAGCACCGGGACCGGCAGCCAGACCATCTTCAATACCAGGGGGCCGTCCATCACCGCCGAAGAGTGGCGCTGTTTTCTCCTGCACCTCCAGGCGCTGGAGTTGAAGGATACCTATGTCGTCATGAGCGGGAGCCTCCCCCTCGGCATGCCGTCGGATTCTTACCGGGATATCGTCGACTTGGTGCAGAAACGAGGGGCCAGGGCCGTCCTCGACGCGGACGGGGCGGCGCTCAAGGCAGGCCTCAAGGCGAAACCCTTCGCGACCAAGCCCAACGTCAACGAGTTGCGGCGCCTGATGGGCCGGAGGATTCACGGGGAAAAGGAACTGATCAAGGCCGCAATGGACCTTAACCGCAATGGGATCGAGGTCGTCATGGTGTCGCGGGGCCGGCACGGGCTGCTTGTCGTCAGCGGCTCCGAGCAATACAAGGCCGTCCCTCCTGCGGTGAAGGTGCGGAGCACGATCGGCGCGGGAGATTCGACGGTCGCGGGCTTCGTGCACAAGTATGCGGCCGGCCGGCCCCTCGAGGAATGCGTGCGCTACGCGACGGCGGCGGGGACGGCGGCCACGCTGGCGCCGGGCACCGATCTCTGCCGCCTGGCGGATGTCGAACGGCTGGCCCCAAAGGTCAAGGTCGAGTCCTTGGGCGCGAAACAGGCGTCGCGGGCACGCAAACGGCGGCCGCGCTGACGGGAAATGACGCGGTTCGGCGCCGTGCTTGCAAGAGGGCAGGATGAAGCGTAGGCTGATATTTATGCGATCCCAACACAGTCGATGGCCGCGAGTCCTGTCCGTGATGGTCCTGGCCACGGTGCTCATGTGCCAGGTCCTCGGGGCGCTCTGCCCGTCGGTCCTGCCCGCCCTGGATGCGGCTGAAACGATCCTGAGCGCCCACGCGATGCATGAGATGGAAGGCATGAACATGTGCCGGGACTCCATCCCGTCATCCTTCGCCTCCTTCAAGTCGCTCGAAACGTCCCCGGTCTGGCTGCCCGACTCCGCTCCGTCCGCGCTGCACGGCTTGCAGGCTGCCGGCATCATCCACCCTGTGGGTCCGCTTGTAGCCGTGAAGGGCCATTCAATTTTTTCACGCCTCTCGACGTTCCGCATCTGAGTCTCGTCACACCCGTTGTCCTGTTCCCGGTTCATTGACCGCAGGGGTCGTTGAACCGTCCACCCATTTCCGCGAGGTGCCCCATGAAACGCATCCGCCTGCTGAAAATCAGCCTGGCGGTCCTGTCGGTCCTCTCGTGGTCGTTGCTCTCGGCGGCGACCGCCTGGACTGCCGTGGAGCCGCGGCTTCCGTTGGAGACCCTGATCGACGAGGTGACCCGAAATAATCCGGAAATAAAGGCAGCCCGTGAGCGATGGGAGGCTGCCAAGGCGGTCGCTCCCCAGGTCGCGACCCTGCCCGATCCGAAGCTGCAACTCGGCTACCAGCGGATGCCGATGACGGATCCGCTGCAGGGCGCCTTGTACGGGTTCGGGCAGGAGGTGCCCTTCCCGGGCAAGCTGCGGCTTCGTGGCGAAGTCGCCGCCAGTCAGGCCGATCGATTGGAGCAGGACTATCTGGCGACAGGGCTCCGGCTGGTCGCCCGGCTCAAGGAGGCCTACTACGACCTGCACTTCGTCCACAAGGCCATCGAGGTGGTCCAGAAGAACAAGTTGCTCCTGATCCAGTTCGAGAAAACTGCCAAGGCCCGGTATGCGGTCGGGCAGGCGGCCCAGCAGGACGTGTTCAGAGCCCAACTTGAGATTTCACGCGTGCTGGACCGGCTGGCCGTGCTGGAGCAGCAGAAGGAAAGCCTGCACGCGGCGATCAACCGGCTGTTGAACAAGCCGCCGGCGGATCCGCTCGGAACCCCGGAGGAGATCCGCGTGCCCCTGCTGACGCAGTCGCTGCCGGAGCTGAGCCGGAGGGCCGAGGACTTCTCGCCCATTCTGCAGGCTTCGACGAAGGGGATCGAACGGAGCGAGAAGGCGGTGTCGCTGGCGCGCCGGGAGTATTACCCCGATTTCGACGTCAATGCGCTGGGACTCCATAATGACCGCATCAACGACAATGGGTACCAGGTCATGCTTGGCATCCGGATCCCCCTGTTCTACGAGACGAAGCAGCGCGAGGGAGTGCGACAGGCCCTGGCGGGTCTGTCCGGGGCGCGAGAGGAGTTTACGGCCACCAGGCAGGACGTGCTCTTTCGGGTCAAGGACGCCTTCGTCCACACGCAACGGGCGGAACGGCTGATCACGATCCTTCGCGATGCCATCATCCCCCAGGCCACGCTTGCGCTCCAATCGGCGCAAGCGAGCTACGCGGTCGCCAAGGTCGACTTTCTCACCCTGTTGAACAGCCTCCTGACCCTGCAGGAGAGCGAGTTGGAAATGCATGGCGAGATGGTGGCGCATGAAAAGGCTGTGGCCAGGCTGGAGGAACTCACGGGCGGATCGTTGAGCGGCGCCATGCAGGGGGGGAAACCGGTCCGATGACCTCGCGCACAGTCACGGCATTGATCGTGGCGCCCGCCGTCGCCCTCGCCGTGGCGGCCTGGTGGCTGAACCAACCGCCGCGATATTCGCCGGACGATTCAGGACTGTCCATGCCCGGCATGCCGGGCATGGTGATGGAGCCGAAGGACGAGCCCACGAAAGCGGCTCCCGGCGGTGCGACGCCGGCGACTGATCCGAACACCATCATCATCGCCCCCGAACGGCTGCAGACGATCGGGGTAAAGTTCGAGCCTGCCGCGCGCCGCGTCCTTGAGAAGTTGATCAGGACGGTCGGGCGGGTCGAAGTGGATGAACGCCGCCTAGCCCGGGTTAATCTCAAGTTCGAGGGCTGGATCGAGGACTTGCCGGTCAGCGCCATTGGCGATCACGTCAAAAAAGGACAGATTCTCTTCACCATATATAGCCCGAACCTGGTTGCCACCCAAGAGGAATACCTCTTGGCTCTACAGGGGTACCGGGATCTCGGCAAGAGCGAGTTCCCGGAAGTTGCCAGGGGGGCCAAGGATTTGCTTGAAGCCACGCGCAGACGGTTCCAGCTCTGGGACATCACGGACGATCACATCCGGGATTTGGAACGAACCGGCAAGGTGCTGAAGACGCTGCCCATCCATTCCCCGATCACCGGGACGGTGATCCGGATGCAGGCCCGGTCCGGCACCTACGTCACTCCCGGCACCGAGCTGTACATGATCGCCGATCTCTCCCGGGTCTGGGTCATGGCCGATATCTACGAATACGAGCTGCCCTTGATCAAGGTCGGGCAGGGCGCCGATGTGACGCTCTCCTACGATCCCAGGGTCGCCCTCCACGGCCACGTCGAGTTCATCTACCCCACCATGGATCCGACCATCCTTCGCGGCGCCGGCTGGTTCGCCTTCGCGCTCGGCAGCAACTACGTCCGGTGCGACGCGGCACGACCCCACCCCACTGACCTGGGACCCC
>JBFGRH010000172.1:0-4808 GCA_041563795.1 Nitrospiraceae bacterium
CCGTTACCCCGCTACCCCTTTATCCCTCACCTCGTAGGCAAACCGACCCGTCCAGTGGAACACAGTATTCTTGCACTCGTGCGGCAACGCACGGCCCACCTGGTTCAAATCGCCGACCCGTTGGTAGACCCCCTTGATGAAATGCGCGTGCCGGCAGTCGCAGAATTCGTCGATGGTCTGTGCTGTTTTCGGCTCGAACACCAGCGCGTCCTTTCCGTCCAGCCAGACAAACCATTTGTGAAACGACCAGCCCCGGTCCGGCTTTGGATAGTTGTACCCCTGCTCGAAGAACGGGCTCGGCGTTTCGATATACCCGGCCTGCGCCACGCGCATCAACTCGCGGCAGGCTGCTTCAGGCCGGTCGGTATGCTCCAGCACATGGCAGGCATAGACATAGTCGAACGTGTGATCCTTGAACGGCAAGGCCTCGACGGTGGCGACGACGAGCGACCGCCCGAGCAATTTCACGGCGCCGCCCCGCTCCGAATCATCCTCGGGCAGGAGATCGACGAGGTGCGTCGCATCCTCATGAGGCCGGTGCCCCGATCCGACATCGAGCACGCGCCGATGCGAGACCTGGCCCGACCACTTCCGCCAGAAATACCTGGCCACGCTCTTGAGATCGCTCAGCCTCATTCTTCTACCCTACGACCTGGCCGACGCCGTCCCATCTTTCACGATAGCGCTCCGTTCCCAGAACTTCGCGTACTTGATGAACGTGTAATAGGCATAGAGCCCGGAGAGAATCAACCCCGGCATCCCGTCGAGAAACCCCGCCCGGGCCATATACATCTTGGCGAAGGTGAAACAGGGATGCGTGACCAACTGGTGCACATGGAATCGGCGTCCTTGCCGGACCATGCGGTCGGCCATGAGATCCGAATAGCGGTCCATCTTGGCCAAGTAATGGTCCAGATCGCGAAACGGGTACTGCAGGACGTGTTCGTGCAGATAGCCGACCTTCCCGTCCACTTCGGCGCCTTCATGCACCACTTCTTCGCGATATCGCATCCGGCTCTTTCGGAATAATTGCGGCTGGCGGTAATCGGGATACCAGCCGCAATGGCGGATCCGTTGTCCGAGAAAATAATTCTGCCGCGGCACGAAATAGGCATCCGCCGAGGGCCCCTCGGCCAGCACGCGCCGGATTTCGTCGCGGATCTCCGGCGTGGCGCGCTCGTCGGTATCGAGACTGAACACCCAGTCATGGGTTGCATGCGCCATCGCCTCGTTGCGCAGCCTCCCAAACCCGTGGAAGTCGTGCTGGTACACCTTGTCGGTGAACTCGCGGCTGATTCGCTCCGTTGCGTCCGTGCTATGGGAATCCACGACGATCAGTTCGTCGGCCCAGGTCACGGACTCCAGACAGGCCCGCATGTTCGGCTCGTCGTTGTAGGCCATGACGACCGCCGAGACTCTTGGCGCCCCACTGTTCACAGGGCCCCTCCCAGTTCCTTCCAGGACCAGACACGACCTTGTTCGCCTGTGATGACCGCTGACAGCCTGAGTATCCCGTTCACAGGGCCCCTCCCAGCTCCTTCCAGGACCAGACTCGGCCCTGCTCGATCAGACTGTTGGCACTGACATAAAGGCCCATCAGGCGGCGATACCGCATGGCCACCTCCGGCTCGGTCGGCTGACGACGTACGGGAGGCCCGTCAAGGTTCAACCCGGCCTGCCCCAGCTTCTCCGTTCTCAAGGAATAGGACAGGATTCCCTCACGATCCGCGATCCCGATCAGATCATCGTAGGCGCTGCTGAAAAACGCCAGGTTGTCGCCCTGGCATTCCACGGACAACGCGCAACTCAGGTCGCGCCCCAGAAACGGCGACACGCGCGGCATCAGCCCGTTCATGGCCAGGATGGTCGGCGCCAGGTCCACCTGGCTGGCAATCGTCCCGACGGGCCGCGGCTTGAAGTTCGACTCGTTGCGCAGCGACCCGTCCACCCAGATCAGGAGCGGAGAGAGAAAGTGGCCGATCTGTTTTTCCTGTTCGTTCCGCCCGATCGGCTCGTGCCGGCCGTGATCGCCCAGGACGAACATGACGGTGTCCTTGAGCAGCCCGCGCCGCTGCAGGTCTGAAAAGAACCGCTCGAATTCCATGTCGACGTAACGCAGCGCCGCCACATAGCCGTCCGGCTCGGCCTGCAGCGCACGGACTTCCGGGGATACGAGCGGCACCGTGAACGGATGGTGGGTGCTCAGCGTCAGCGTCGTCAGGAAGAACGGCCGCTTCGTCTGCTGCAGCGTTTCAATCCTCACCTTGAGCATGTCGAAGAGCGCCCCGTCGGTCATACCCAGCCCCAGCCGTTCGGCGCCGGCCGGGAAGTCGTTCTCGTCCAGCAACTGGTGCAGGCCGTTGCGCGATAAGAACAGATGCAGCCGGTTCAAGTCCCGATGCTGGCCGACGACCATTTCGGTCCGGTAGCCGTGCTTGCGCAACAGGCTCGGCAGGCAGAGGTAATCCTGGGCATAGCGCGTCTTCATCGCCGCGGTGCCCTGGCGGGGAAAGTAGGAGCAGAGCGAGGCGAACATGCCCCTGGACGTTTGCGTGCCGTTGGAGAAGAAATGCTCGAAATAGACGCTTTGATCCCTGAGCCGGTCCAGGAACGGCGTCACCCGATACCCCTGCATCGTCCGTCCGAGGTACCGGCGGTCCAGGCCCTCGACAAAAATCAACAGCACGTTCGTCGGACGGCCGAACCGGAGCGAGGTCCCCGCCTCGATGCGCCGGACCAGCGGATACTTGGGATAGGGGAACGCGGCGCCCTGCCCGATCACCTCCTGGGTCAGTTGCACGGCTTCCTCAAGCGGCAGGCGGTCGAGCGCGGGCGGAGGAATGCGGCTCAGCCGTGATCCGACCGTGGCCCGGAAGGCTTCTCCGGCATAGAGCACGGGATTCTGCGCCAGCATGTAGTAGGCCGTGCTGCTGATCGGGGCGATCCGGATCGCGTAGGGCCCCTGCGGATGCAAGCCCATGGCGCCGACGATCAGCCCGACCGTCAGGACGCCGGTCGCCTGCCTGGGAGACGCCTCCTCCCACTCCGTGAAAGCCGGGCGGATCAGCACGTGAAACGCCAGCCAAAGAACGGCAATGACGAACCCCTGGAGCAACAGAAATGACGCGACCCGCGGCCCCCACTTCTCTCCCTCCTGCAGTTCGGCGCTGGTCTGTCGGCTCGCCTGGGACGCTGCCTGGGCACCGTCTCCCGCATCGGCTTCGGCCGACACACTCTGCTGGGTCAGCAGGTCGTCGACATATTCAAAGAACACGAAATCCAAATGCTGCTGATTGAACCCGTAATACCCCATGTCGACGATGAGCACGGTCATCAAGAGCAGGCCGATCAGGGTGCCCGCTCCGATCAAGCCCCGGCGATGGTGCACCTCTACTGGCGTGGATGCGGCCCGCCATTTGGCTGTGAGCGTCAGCAGCAGGCCCACCAGGCCTCCGATCCCGAGCGCCAGCAGGATGCCGAAGGTGGCGGTAATCAGGTCGGCCCGGAATCCAAGCCACAGTGTCTTGACCAGTTGACCGGTCTCCGGCTGTTCGAGCTGCCAGGCCTCCGGGAGCAGGAACCATCGTTCCGCCTGCTGGATGGCGACAAAGAACAGCCACCAGAACAGAAGGATTGAACGGTAGGTCCAGCGCGTCGTCATGGGAAAGATGGTCATGAGCGCGCCACCTTTGCGTAGACTTCCTCCAGCCGATCCAGCATACGGGAAAGCGAGTACTCCCGCTCGACGAGCGTCCGCCCGCGCCGGCCCATGTCCGTGCGTAACGCGGCGTCATCCAGCAGGGCCAGGATGCGTCCGGCCAGGGCATCGGCATCCCGCGGCGGCACGACGAACCCGGTTGTGCCCTCCTGCACCACGTCCGGGATCGACCCGACGGTCGTCGAGACCACCGGCAATCCCATCGCCAGCGCCTGCATCAGTACTTGTGGGATGGTATCGCCTTCCACCGAGGGGATCACAAACACGTCGAGCGAGCGAAAGACGTTCAGGAGGTCGTCCCGGAAGCCCAGCATCCTTACCTTCGACGAGAGTCCCAGTGAGGCGATCCGATCACGCAACCGGTGCTCTTCGGGCCCCTCGCCGACGATGAGGAACGTCACGTCTTTCGCCTGTGCAAGCACGAGCGCGGCCGCCTCGATGAAATACTCGTGTCCTTTGTAGGAGCGGAGGTAGGAGATGAGTCCGACGAGGCGGTGCTCTTTCGGCAAGTTCAATTCCTGCCGCAGGTCGCGGTCCGGCCGTCCGGGCGTGAACTCTGCGACGTCGATGCCGATGGGGAACGCCGCGACTGTCTCGGGCTTCAGTCCGTCCCGTTCGATCAGCCCGCGCCGGGTCGTTTCGCTGCCGGTCACGATCACAAAATCCATCAGCCTGCGATAGAGGAGCCTGGTCGTCGGGGTCCGGTTCAACGGCGTGGAAATATGCCGGCTGCGGACGACCTTCACACGCGGGCTCACGAGCCGGGCCGCCACACCGCCAATCCAGCTGTCCCGGGAACTGTTCACGTGCAGTAACGCCGGATGCTCCCGCGCCAGAATATTTCGAAACGCCCCGATCGCCAGGGGATAGCGCGCGCGGCTCATGCCGACCGGCTCCACCCGCAATCCCTGCGCCGCCGCCTTCGCGAGAATTGAACTGCCCGGCTCCAGGATCAGCGTTACGTCATGCCCGCGCTTGCGCAAGCCCTCGGCATGCAGGAGCACCGCCAGTTCCTGCCCTCCCATGGCCGTGGAGGACTCGGCAATCACGATCTTCATGCCTGCGCCCGGACCGTCAGGCGGCTGCGGAC
>JBFGRH010000173.1:0-4748 GCA_041563795.1 Nitrospiraceae bacterium
CGCCGGCTGATGCCGGCCCTCCTCCGCCTGCGTCGAGGGCGTGCTCGCCACGGCCAGGGGCAGCGGACCCTTCACATCGGCCTTGTCGTCCAATTTAAAGACGCCTCCCTGCGCGTTCAGCACCGCGCGGCTTTGAGGCGATGTTTGGGCGAGGGGGGTGGCCGACCACGTGCCGGCGCTCGCGTCGGTCAGGACGAGATGGCGCGAGTCCGGGAACAGGACAACGGACGTGAGGTCCTGGGTGATTTCATGCTCGGTAAAACGCCGGATCAGGAGAAAGTTGATGCCGCCCTGCGCGAGCCGGTCCTGGAAATCCACGAGCACGCCCCTGCCGGCCTTCACGCCCCAGGGGGCCAGCAGGCCGTCCAGATCAGCCTGCGAACCGGGATCCACCATCGCCAGCAGGCGGCCGCCGCCGGCGACGTAGCGGCCGATCCGCTCCTGCTCCTCCTTGGTCACGGAGTGGCGGGGGCCGGCCAGCACGAGCACCGCCGTGTTTGCCGGCACCGCGCGTTCCTGCAGCAGGGTGAGGGTGCCGACCTCGTAGCCCTGGGTCTCCAGCGCGGCCTTCATCAGGGAGAGGCCGCCCTTGCTTTCGTCGGAGACGGCCCGTTCGCCGTGGCCGTCGAGAAAGACGATCCGCTTCTTCTCGTCTTTGGAGACGCGGATGAGCGCGCCGGTCAGTTCCGCCTCGGAGGCGGTGGTGACCCGGTTGGTCTGGCCGCCGCTCTCGAGCACGGCCGTGTCCGTTCGCGTGATGCCGTACTGCCGGGCGAGGCCGGGCCGGCGCTCGGGGTCCACGTAGTCGACTCGGAGCTTGTCGCTGTGCGAGCGGTAGCTGTCGAGCAGGTCCCGGTAGGCCGTGAACGCCGGGCTGCGCTCCTGCGAGAAGACCGTGACCTTGACCTCACGCTGGAGCCCGCGCAGCACGCGGTGCGTCTGGGGTGACAGGGTGAACCGTTTCGTCTCCGAGAAATCCCATTGGGTGGTGTGGCGGGCTGCGAGGAGATTCACGATGACCAGGATGGCGGCGAACAACGCCACCATCAGCATGCTGTTGGTGCCCATGCGCGTCGAACGCCGGGCGGAGAAGGCCTTGACCGTTTCGAAATGCAGGACGAAGAAGGCGATCAGGCAGATCAGTGCCAGCCCTTCGCAGAGCGACACGAGCCAGAGTTTCTCCGGAGCCAGGCTGTAGGCGACGAGGCCGGCCACGCCGAGCGCCGCGCCGACGAGTCCTATGGTGGGAGCGACTCTGTTCATTTCCATCTCTGGGATTCCACCACGCGGTGCGTCAGGAACAGCATGAAGAGGATGCCGCTGGCGTAATAGGCCAGGTCCTTGGTATCCACGAGGCCCCGCACCAGCCGGTCGTAATGCTCGATAAAAGACAGGTACGAGATCGCGTTGCCGACCGGCGTATCGCCCAGGATCGATCCTAGCGCCCCCATCAGCCAGACGCACAGGAGCAGGCCGAAACTCAAAAATGCCGCGATGATCTGGTTCTCGGTGACGGCCGAGGCGAAGATGCCGACGGCCAGGAACAGCGCGCCCATCAGCAGAAGTCCCAGGTACCCGGTGAAGACCGGCGCCCAGTCAAAGCTGTTGAACATGGCCAGCACCACCGGCACCACGCCGGTCAGGGCCAGCATGCCGGCATAGATGAGAAGGACGGCCACGAATTTTCCCGCCACGATGTGGTTGATGCCGACCGGCGAGGTCATCAGGAGCTCGAAGGTCTTGAGCTTCCGCTCTTCTGCGAAGACTCGCATGGTCAGGATCGGCAGCACGAGCAACAGGATGATCGCCGAGCTGTAGAAGGTCGGGCGGAAGACGAGGTCGTTCAGGTTGATCTTCGCCGAGAGTCCCTGGATCTGCATCAGCCGGAGCGCCTGGGTTCCCGCGTTGACGACGGCGATGTAGGAGAGCACGCCGTAGATCACCAGGAAGACGGCCGCCACCACGTAAATAATGGGTGAGGTGTAGGCCGAGCGGAGCTCCTTGGCGACGATGGCTTGCGCCGGGGTCATGCGCGCACCTCGGGCGGCCGGTTGCCGTCAGTCGTTTCTCCCAGGCCCTCCTCATGACGGGTGAGGCGGAGGAACACATCTTCGAGCGTCATCGAGATGGCGCGGAGTTCCAGCAGGCCCCAGCCGTTGGTGACGACGTGCCGGGCGAGGTCGTCCCGGATGTCTTGGCCGAGGGCGCATTCCACAAGGTAGGCGCCGCCGTTCGCCGGATCGATGACGCTGACGACACCGGGCATGCGGCGCAGCCGCTCGGCGAAGTCGGGCGGGGGCGTCTTGACCGTGAGGCTGATTTTTTCCGAGCGGCGGAGCCGGGCCGAGAGCTGCTCCGGCGCATCCACTGCGACGATCCGGCCCTCGTTGATGATCACGACCCGCTGGCAGACGGCTGTGGCCTCCGGAAGAATGTGCGTGCTCAGGATGACGGTATGTGACCCGGACAGGCTCTTGATCAATTCCCGGATCTCGATGATCTGCTTGGGATCGAGGCCGACGGTCGGCTCGTCGAGGATCAGCACCGGCGGGTCGTGGATCAGCGCCTGGGCCAGCCCCACCCGCTGCCGGTAGCCGCGGGACAGGTTGGCGATCAGGCGGTGGCGGACGTCGCCGAGGGAGACCTGTTCGATGACGAGCGGAAGCCGTGTGCGCAGGGCGGCACCCGTCATGCCCTTGAGCCGGCCCACGAAGGTGAGATACTCCGTGACGGTCAGCTCCTGGTAGACGGGCGGACTCTCCGGCAGGTAGCCGATCCGGCGTTTGACCTCCATCGGATGCTCGAAGCAATCGAAGCCGTCCACCGTGGCCGTGCCTTCGGTGGCCGGCATGAAGCAGGTGAGGATGCGCATCGTGGTGGTCTTGCCGGCGCCGTTGGGCCCGAGGAATGCGAGGACCTCGCCCTTGTTGACGGAGAACGTCACACGCTCGATGGCGGTTCGATCGCCGTACCGCTTGGTGATGTTTTGAACGTCGATCATGCGAGAGGAATGAACGCTGGATATTAACGATCGGATTCCGGCCAGTCAAGGGACAGCTGCGCCTGACGCGGCCTCTGCGGCCAGGGCTGCCCCTGTTGGGCCAGGGACGAGCCTGCCAGAGCCGTGTCGCCGGAAAGCCAGGGGAAATTCGTGAAGGAGGCCAGATTCCGGGAAGAAATCGCCGCAGTTGCAGCGGCGCGGCTTAACGCTTTGCCGCGGGGGGCGGTTCGAGCGTGCCGGTCTGCTCCAGCCGGTAGATGTCCAGCATCGCCCGTCCGATGGCGACGATCAGCGGCCCGGCGACAATGCCCAGGATGCCGAACACCCGGATTCCTCCCAGGACGCTGAAAAATACCAGCAGCGGGTGCAGCTTGGACCGGTCGCCCACCAGGATGGTCCGCAGGACCTGGTCGATCACCGCGATGATCCCCCCGGCAATGCACACGATCGCCATTTTCCAGTAGGCCCCGATGAACCAGAGGTAGAGGGCGGCGGGCACCCACACCAGTGACGCACCGACCGCCGGGACGTAGGCGAGAAGGCCCATGATCGCGCCCCAGAGCGCCGGGGTGGGCAGACCCGTGATCAAAAACGCAAGCCCGCCGACCGTACCCTCGAGCAGCGCGACGATGGTATTGCCCTCCACGGAGGCCGTCACCACCTCGTCAAAGCGCTGGAAGACCATGCGTTGCTGGCGCTGCGTGAGCGGGAGCGCATGTTCGATCCAGTCGACGACACGTTCGCCCTCCTGGAAAAAATAAAAGATGCAGACCATCATCAGGATGATCTGAAAGAGACCGACGACGACGTTCTGCGCGACGACGGTACCTTCACTCAAGAGCCAGCGGCCGATCTCCCTCACACTGCCGGCCACCATGGCCTTCACATCGCTGCCGGTCAGCCGTTCGTATTCCAGCACCTGGTCCCGTATTAACGACAGCACCGGGGAGTCGGACAGGCCTGCTTCCAGCGACCCGCTTTCCTCCACCAGCGCCGACACGGTCTTGTAGGTTTTTGCCAGTTCGCCGCCCAGGACGATCGTGAAGTAGATGAGGGGCAGGATCACGACCAGCGTGACGGCGACGCACATCATCACCGCGCTCACGGTGCGCCTCCCCTTGAGCAGGCGCGTGAGGCGGGCCTGCAGCGGGTGGAGCGAATAGGCGAGCACGGCGGCCCAGGCGATGGCGGTGAAAAACGGGCTGAAGGTTTGATAGAGGAGGTAGGCGACTCCCGCGGCCAGGGCGAGACGCGCCAGCCTGGCCGCCTGCTCCGAATCGCGCTGCGAAGAATCGCCCATGCGGGGGCATCTTAGGTAGGCCTCTGCCAATGGTCAAGCAACTTGCGTTTTGCCCCGGGCCCCAACGGGGGGCGGCCGCCTTGACCCGGGGTGCCGGCTGGGGCGACGGGGGGCTTGACTTCCAGAACAGTCCACCCGTATAGTTCAAACACTTCATCAATCTTCTATCTTCACAAAAGCCTCAGCTCGCGGTTGCTATTACGTGAACCACAAGATGTAGGGGTAGCATAGGTCGCATAGGACTAGCCATAGGGTGTATGCGGCACAGACTGGTACAAAAGGGAGGGCGATTGTGAGCGGACGACGAGGGGTCAACCAGGCGTGGGCGCTGCTGCTCGCGTGCGGATTTGCCGTCAGCGCCTGTACGGTGTTGCCCAAGGGACAGGCTGACCTGGATGTCAGCATGAAGGAACGGGGTATCGCCTCGTGGTACGGCGAGGATTTTCA
>JBFGRH010000174.1:0-4741 GCA_041563795.1 Nitrospiraceae bacterium
AAGGAGCCGACGTTGAAGGCCGCCTTCATCGAAACGTCGTTCCCGAACCGGATGGTGGAGCTTGCCAAAATCAGCAAGCATCTGACCCCGACGCTCCTCGCGCAGGAATTCAAGAAACTCGGGCGTCCGGACCTGCCCCTCTACATCTACCACGTGAAACCCCGCTTCCGTCATGAAATCATCGGGGAATTATCGCAGCTCAAGATTCGCAACCTGACGGTGCTGGAAGAGGGCCAGGAACTTCAGTTCTGAGCGTACGGCTATGGCGTGGTTCAAGAAAAGCGAGTCCCCGGGTACGGAGGAGAGCCGCAAGCGGCCCAAGGCGGCCGAAGGCCTGTGGCTGAAGTGCAACCATTGCCGGGAGATCATCTACCGCAAGGAGGTGGACCGGAACAACAAGGTCTGCCCCAAGTGCGATTATCATTTTCCGATCTCGGTGCAGGAGCGCGTGGCGTTGCTGGCGGATCTCGGCTCCTTCAAGGAATGGGAGAGCGGGCTGGCCCCGCAGGACCCGCTCGCCTTTTCCGACAGCCGCTCCTACAAGGACCGTCTGGCGACGCAGCAGGAAAAGACGGGGCGCAAGGATGCGATGGTGATCGGGGAAGCCACGATCAACGGGCGGCGGATCGCGCTCAGCGTGTTCGACTTCGGGTTCATGGGCGGCAGCATGGGCTCGGTGGTGGGGGAGAAGATCTGCCGTGCGGCGGACCGGGCGCTGGCCGCGCGCATGCCGCTGGTCCTGATCACCACGTCGGGTGGGGCCCGGATGCAGGAGGGGATCCTGTCGCTCATGCAGATGGCCAAGACCTCGGCGGCGGTCGCGCGCCTCAGCGGGGCCAGGGTGCCCTTTATTTCCATCCTGGCGGATCCGACGTTCGGCGGCGTGACGGCGAGTATCGCCATGCTCGGTGACGTGATTCTGTCCGAACCCAAGGCCTTGATCGGGTTTGCCGGTCCCCGCGTGATCGAGCAGACGATCAAGCAGCAGCTTCCGGAGGGGTTTCAGCGCGCGGAATTTCTGTTGCAGCACGGCATGATTGACGCGATCGTCGAGCGGAAACACCTGAAGGAAACGCTCAGCACCCTCCTGTCGCACATGTAAGCCTGGCCGGACCGCTTCGACTGCATGCCCATGTCCTACCGCCAGTCGGTCGACTTTCTCTACGGCCTGCAGAAGCACGGCATCAAACCTGGTCTCGAGGCGATCCAGGGGCTGCTGGACCGCCTGGAACATCCCGAGCGGCGGTATCCGTCGCTCCACATCGGAGGGACCAACGGCAAGGGCTCGGCGGCGGCCATGGCCGCCGCCATGCTGCAGGCGGCCGGGTACCGGGTGGGATTGTACACCTCGCCGCATCTCGTGGATTTCCGGGAGCGCATCCTGGTGGATGGCGGCATGATGACGGAGGCGCACCTGTCGGGCTTGACCGACCGCGTGCGCGCGGTGGTCGGCCCGCCTCGCGAGGCGACGTTCTTCGAGTTCACCACCGCCATGGCATTTCAGCACTTCGCCGATTCCGGCATCGACGTGGCGGTGATCGAGGTGGGGCTCGGCGGGCGGTTCGATGCGACGAATGTGCTGGCGCCGGTCGCCACCGCCATTACGACCGTGGGGCTCGATCATCAGGAGCATTTAGGATCGACCCTTGCCGCGGTCGCCTTTGAAAAAGCCGGGATCATCAAGCCGGGAGTGCCGGTGGTGATTGGGCGGGTGCCTGACGAGGCGGCGGCCGTGATCGTCCGGGTCGCGGAGGAGCGCGACGCGCCCATCCGCAGGCTGCCTGACGACTTTGCTGTGACGGGGGAGTCATCGGCTCGCTTCGGGTATCGGGGCCTGCGCGTCTCGTACGGCGGCTTGGCCTGCCCCCTGGCCGGGCAGCATCAACTCGACAATGCCGCCTGCGCGCTGGCGTTGCTGGAGTCGGCATCCACCCGGGGCCTGCCGGTCTCGGAAGCAGCCGTTCGTGCGGGGCTTCTGGCGGTTCGCTGGGGAGGGCGGCTCGAGACGGCAGAGCTACAGCCTCGACTCGTGCTGGATGGGGCGCACAACCCCGCCGCCGCCGCCGCCGTGGCGGCCTATGTGGCGGGTCTTCGTCAAGGCCGATCGGCGCCGCGCGTGATTCTGGTCGTGGGAATCATGCGGGACAAGGATCGGGAGGGAATCCTGGACCAACTGCTTCCACAGGCGGATGAAGTGATCGTGACGCAGGCCAGGGGACCACGCGCCACGCCAGCGCCGGACCTGGCGGCCTTGGTGACGGCGAGGGGACGGACCGCGCATGTGTGTCCGGACCCGGCCGACGCGATGAGCCTCGCCCGTCGGATGGCCGCTCCGGACGATCTCATCCTGTTGACCGGGTCCCTGCTGCTGGTGGGTGAAGCCAAGGCCATCTTGCAGGGCTGCGGACTGTCCCCATTAATGGGTTGACATGGCTGACCTCCCCTGGGCGAATTCCTATCTGGCGGTTTGTGCAGGCGTGGCGCTGGCGCTCGGACTGCTGTGGCCGGCGAGTTGGGCCGCTGGGGCGGCGTCGTCCCAGCAGACCGCGGTCGTGACGCCGCCGGCTGCCTCCCGGCAGGTCGAAATCACCGCCGATCGCATCGAATACTTCCAGGTGACCGACGTCTATGAGGCGAACGGGTCCGTCGTGATAGTGCAGGGGAACATGCGCATGACGTCCGATCATGCCACTCTCTTTGCCCTGTCCGGGACGCTGATTGCCGAGGGGCATGTGCACCTCAAAGACCGGGTGTCGGAGGTGGACGCGGAGCGGCTGGAGCTGAACGTGAACACCGAGGCCGGGGTGGTGACCCACGGGCAGCTCTACATCAATCGCACGAATAGCCTGTTCACGGGCCGTCTCATGCAACGGTTCTCGGAGGACCATTACCGCGCGAAGGAAGGGGCCTTCACCAATTGCGATGCACGGAAGGGGGAAACTCCGGCCTGGCGGTTTACCTTCAAGGATGCGGATTTGATGTCGGGCGACCGGGTGTACCTGAAGGATGCCTGGCTCTGTGTGAACGACGTGCCGCTCCTGCCGATTCCCGAGTTTTCCTACCCGATTGCGTCGGCTCGCAAGAGCGGGCTGCTCATCCCCACACCCGGGTTCGACAATCGGTTCGGCTGGACGTACAGGCAGAGCCTGTTCTGGGCGCTCAGCCCCAGCCAGGACCTGACGATTTCACCGCAGTACTACTCGGACCTCGGCTACGGGAGCGACTTCGAATACCGCTATGCGCTGGACCGCAAATCCAAGGGGCAGTGGCTCGTGAGCGTGCTCAAGCAGGAGCAACTCCCGCAAGTCTCGGGCGTGAATCAAAGCGGCGGCGACGCGAAACGGACACGGGCGCTGCTCAGCGGTCTCCACACCCAGCAAGTCAACCCAGACTTGCGTGGCGTGGCCCCGGCCTTCCTGGTTTCCGACCCGGAGTACCTGAACCAACTCAGCAATTCGGGCGCACAGCGGGCCATGCCCAGCGGGGATTCCAGCCTGTTCGTCAATCAGCGGCTGGCCAACGGGAACCTCTACCTTCTCGGCCAATACCTCCAGCCGTTGAACGCCGGTGGCAATACGACGTTTCAACGGTTGCCGGAACTCGGTCATGGGCTTGCCAATTATGCCCCCTTTGGCGGGCCGGTGCTGCTGGGGATGGATTCGCGGGCGAATCATTTCTACCGGGAGGAGGGGTTTCAGAACAGCCGGGTCGACCTGTTGCCGTCCCTGTCGACCGAGCAATGGCAGGTCGGGAATATGATCGGACTCACGCCGCAGGTCAAGTTTCGTGAGACGTACTATACGCATAGCGTGGCCACGGCCAAGCCCACGCACCGGGAAACCTTCTGGGCCAGCCTCGAGGGGGCTTCAAGCCTGGCCCGCCGGTTCGAGCGGGACGGGGGCGGGAGCCTCTTGCATACGATCGAACCCAAGGTGGTCTATGAGTTTGTGCCGCCGTCCGACCAGTCCAAGATTGTGCAGATCGACGACGTGGATGACCTGCAAAAAAAGAACCTGGTGACCTATTCGCTCCAAAACCGGTTGCTGGGGCAGAATGAAAAGGGGGCGACGAAAAGCTGGCTCGACCTGACGCTGGCCCAGAGCTACCGGCCAGGCAGCGTGCAAACGCAGGCCCGCCAATTTGTGTTCCCCGGCAGCGCGCAGTTCGGATCCGACACGCAGCCCCTCCAGCCGCCGACGACCGGTGTCAACGGCAGGAAATTTTCCGATCTCTGGATGCGGGCCGTCATCGGCGATCCGGCCCTGCCGCCGGTGACCATCCCGGGGCAGCAGCAGCGCAGCATTCTCCCCGCGATCAACAATACGCTGACGATGGACGCCTTTTTTGATCCCTATGATGGCGGGTTCAGCCAGTGGAACACGGATCTTCGGTTTCAGCAGGAGGATAACTGGTACGTGGAAGTGGGGCAGCGGTTCACCCGCGCGGGAAATCGCGTGCGCCGGGGAGACATCTGGAACCCGATTTCCTTCAATGAGGTGTTCACCCCGACGCCGGAATTGAATTTCACGACGGTCACGGCGGCCACGAGGCTGCCGTTCGGCTGGACCGTCGGCGCCAAGGCCTACTACGACATCAAGAACGGGCAAAGTCCGGAACTCGACGTGGTGGCCTTGTACCAGAACCCCTGCAAATGCTGGTCCGCCGGCTTCTATTTTCTCCAGTTTCCGGACCGCCAGCAGTATAATTTCATGATCAGCCTGACCGGCATCGGATGGACGGA
>JBFGRH010000175.1:0-4741 GCA_041563795.1 Nitrospiraceae bacterium
GACTTCCTGGCCAAGGACCGCGCCATGCCGGAGGTCAAACCCGGCGACCTGCTGGCGGTCATGAGCGCCGGCGCCTACGGGTTCGTCATGGCTTCCAATTACAACTCGCGGCCGCGCGTGCCGGAAGTGTTGGTCCGGGGCCAGGAAATCCACATCATCCGCCGGCGCGAGAGTCTGCCCGATCTCGTCCGGGGGGAAACCATCCCGGCGTTTCTGAAGCCCGGTGCACGTGCTCAGGCAACACGATCACGATCAAAATTGAAGAGGAAGAAGAAGTGATGGCGCGCAGCACGACGACGCAGAAACCGATTCCCTTCATGAAATTATCAGGGAGCGGGAACGATTTCATCCTGGTGGACAACCGGCGGGGCATCGTGAACGGGGATTGGGCGAGCGCGCTCGCGGCCAAGGTCTGCGCGCACCGCATGTCCGTCGGCGGCGACGGCCTCATCCTGATCGAGCGGTCGCGGAAGGCCGATTTCCGATGGCGGCTCTTCAACGCGGACGGCAGCGAGGCGGAGTTCAGCGGCAACGGGGCACGCTGCGCGGCCCGCTTCGCCTACCTGAAAAAGATCGCCCCAAAGCGCATGACGTTCGAGACGCTCGCCGGGATGATCGAGGCGGAGATGGTGGCGGCCGCGCCCGGGCGGAAGCCGGAGGACGTGAAGGTCCGCTTCCCCGACCCGAAGGGGCTGCGGCTGAACCTGAACGTGACGGTGGGGGGCACGACTCGACAAGCGCATTTTCTCGACACCGGCGTGCCGCACTGCGTCTACCTGGTGGACGACCCGGACCAGTCGGATATCGTCGGCATCGGGCGGCCCACGCGCCACCACGACCTGTTCAAACCGGCCGGGACGAACGTGAATTTCATCAAGGTGCTCGATCCGCACCGGATCCGGATCAGGACCTATGAGCGGGGCGTCGAGGACGAGACGCTGGCCTGCGGCACCGGGTCCATCGCCTCGGCCCTGCTGGCCAGCCTGGTCGCGAAGGTCGAGTCGCCGGTGACGCTGGTGCCCCAGAGCGGCCTGGAGCTGACCGTGCATTTCAAGGCGCGGGGCGAGTCGTTCACGGACGTCTACTTGCAGGGCGATGCGCGCGCCGTGTATGAAGGACGCATCCTGCCGGATGCGTGGTTGTAAGAGGTGACTTATGTTTCACGGATCACTGGTTGCGATCGTCACGCCGTTTAAAAAAGGCAAGCTCGACGAAAAGGCGCTCGGCGACCTAATCGACTGGCAGATCGCCCAGGGCACGCACGGGATCGTCCCCTGCGGCACGACCGGCGAGTCCGCCACGCTCACCCACGAGGAGCACGAGCGGGTGGTCGCCTTCACTATCGAGGCCGCCAAGAAGCGTGTGCCGGTCATCGCCGGCTCCGGCTCCAACAGCACGGAGGAGGCCATCGCCCTCACCCGGCACGCGAAGAAAGCCGGGGCGGACGGCGCGCTCCTGATCACGCCCTATTACAACAAGCCGACGCAGGAAGGTCTCTATCGCCACTACAAGGCCGTGGCCGAGGCGGTGGACCTGCCCATCGTGCTCTACAACATCCCGGGACGCACCAGCGTGAACATGCTGCCGGCAACCGTGGCCCGGCTGTCGTCCATCAAGCACATCGTCGCGATCAAAGAGGGCAGCGGTTCGCTGCAACAAGTATCCGACATCGTCCAGGCCTGCGGCGAGCGGCTCACGGTCCTCTCCGGCGACGACGCGCTCACCCTGCCCATGATGGCGCTCGGCGCCAAGGGCGTGATCACCGTCACGGCCAACATCGTGCCCAAGGACATGGCCAAGATGGTGGAGGCCTTTACGGCCGGCAAGCTGGCGGAGGCGCGGAAGCTGCACTATAAGATGTCGCCGCTGTTCACCGCCCTGTTCTATGAAACGAATCCCATCCCGGTCAAAGAGGCCATGGGCATGATGGGCAAGTGCTCGGCCGAGCTGCGGCTGCCGCTCTGCCCCATGGCCGCCGACACCCGGGACAAACTGTCCCGCGCGTTGAAGGATTACGGACTCATTTAGAAACCATGACGAGTGAGGAGTGACGCGTGACGAGGCATTGGAATGATTAAAGTCATCATCGCCGGCACGGCCGGGCGCATGGGGGCCAGGCTGGTGGCGCTCATGGAGGAATCCGCGGCGCTGACGCTCGTGGCCGCCGTCGAGAAGAAGGGGCACGTGGCGGTGGGGGAGGATGCCGGCGAGCTGGCGGGCTGCAGCTCGAACCTGGTCATCATCGAAGACGACCTGTCGGCCTGCATCGGCCGGGGCGACGTCATCATCGATTTCTCCTATCCCCAGGCCACGCTGGAGCACCTGCGCCTGGCCGCGTCGAAGCACAAGGCCATGGTCATCGGCACGACGGGGTTTTCCGCGGCCGAGATGGAGGAAGTCCGCTCGCTGGCCAAGCAAATCCCCTGCGTGTTTTCACCCAACATGAGCGTGGGCGTCAATTTGCTGTTCAAGGTGCTCGCCGAGATGGCGAAAACGCTGCACGAGGACTACGACATCGAGGTGATCGAAGCTCATCACCGGCTGAAGAAGGATGCCCCCAGCGGGACCGCCTTGAAAATGGCGGAGGTGCTGGCCAAGGCCATCGGGCAGGACCTCAAGCAGGCCGCGGTCTACACCCGCAAGGGCATGATCGGGGAACGCAAGCGGGAAGAGATCGGGATCCAGACGATCCGGGCCGGCGACATCGTGGGCGACCACACGGTCATCTTCGGCGGCATGGGGGAGCGGATCGAGGTCACACACAGGGCGCAAAGCCGCGACACCTTCGTGCGCGGCGCGCTCCGCGCCGCCCGCTGGGTCGTCAAGCAGCCGCCGGGACTCTACGACATGCTGGACGTCCTGGAATTAAAGCCGGGGAAGCACTGACGCGCGCCCCCGGCGTCTTCCATCCTACCCCTTCGGCAGCAGCACTCCGAACATAAGAATGAGGATGACGACGGCGCCCGCCATCGTGATGTTCTTGTTGTGGAACGTGTCGTGCACCCCGTAAATCAGCACGGCGCTGATGAAGGTAAAGTAGATTTGCGCGATCCCCTTGTAGCCGCCACCCGCGCCCTCCGCCAACGCGACGGCCGGGGCAAGCGCCACCGCCAAGCCTGTCAGGGTTCCAAGTAATCGCCTCATGGCAGGTCCCTCCTTTGAGATGTGTGTTGCGTGCAAGTGCCGGCCCCCAAAACACAAACGCCCTGTTGCGCAGAGAGGCGCCCAGGGCGTCGGCCATTGATGCTGCGGTTGTCGGGCACTTGGTGTGAGCGGTCTACCCCGGGTCCATACAGGGCCTCACAGCTGGTTAGTAGAAGCCTAGCCTGCGCTTCTCCTGCTCCCTTGTCAATCCTGTCCAGGCCTTCCTCGGCCCTCGCGGGACTCAGAAAGGTATAAGCCGGCAAAAACTTTGTGGTTATTGGCGGTCTGGGGATCCCGTGGACTTGAAGGCCGGGGCTGCGACGGTGGCGCCGCACGCATGACAGACGACGGCATGCCTGCCCCGCTCATAGCTGATCAGGCGGGTGCAGTGCGGGCAGCAGAGCAGGGCCGTCAGGGGCACGCTCGAAAGTTTGTTCACAGATGGTTTCATCTAGCAACCCGGTTGAACCATGCGGCAGTCAAAATGATCCCATGCCCCTATGCGGCGCCAGGTACGTGACCCGATCACAGACATGGGTACGAATTCGCGTGAGAACCGGCCCCGCTGAATGCCGCTCGAGGCGGTTCAGGAACGGGGCGTTCGGGACTTAGCGGATGGCGAGGGCGCGCGCCGTCAACGGACGGGGTTCAGCTTCGGCTGGCTTCCGCCGTCCGCAGTTCAAACATGCATAGACGGTGATCGCCAGGCCGGCATCCAGGTCCACGGCCCGTTCCATTATCAGAGTGCCTTTGCACTTATCGCAAGCTTTCATGCCGATACTTTAACATGCGTCAGGCGGCCTGACCATCGGGCAGAAGGCCCTTCCCCATGGTCAAAGGGCCTCTTGCACCCTTTGTCCATGGGCCGATTGGCCCCCCAATCGGGTGGAGGGAGGCGTTCCTTGACAGGCCAAGGAGTGCCTCGTACGATGGGACACCACTAGGAGAGGCTGCGCATGGGGATTCTTCGATTAATGCTCGTAGTCGGCGTGCTGGCGGTGGCCTATTTGCTGCTGCGAAGCGCGATCAAGGAATTCCGTGGACTTAAGGGGCCTTTTCAGCCGCCGGCCAGCCGGAACGACATGGTCCAGGACCCTGTGTGCAAGACTTATATCCCGCGGGGATCCGCCGTATCGGCCGACGTGGGCGGCCAGACCTACCTCTTTTGCAGCCGCGACTGCGCGGATACCTTCCAGAACAAGATCAGCCAGTCCTAAGAATCTAGTTTGTTCATCTCACCCCGTACCATTTCTTTCTTGCAGGATGGTCAAAAAGGTCCTGTGGCAAGGCCGCAGCGAGTGAGGGGGCGAGGAGGTACATACCAAGCTTCGCTTGAGCCGCTCGCTTCGATCACATGCGAGCGGATAGTTACTTTGCCTCCAGTAGGCTTGTATCCGTACGTTGAGCCTCCGAACGATGCGAGAACGCCGCCAGAGGCCTTTTTCATCATCCTGCTAGCAGCCGGAGTAGCTGGACGAGCTGAGCTTCCCTTCCGTGTCGAATTTCAGCGTGATCTGGCACTGGGTGGGCGTAAAGTTGCCGAACGGAGGGCCGGTCTTTCCGCCGGAAATCCTGAAATAGGTCCAGGTCTCTCCCC
>JBFGRH010000176.1:0-4692 GCA_041563795.1 Nitrospiraceae bacterium
CCTCGGCATCCTTGACCATCACGGTCACCGTAAACTGCTTGAGCACCGGGTCGCCGTCCGGAAACAAGTGCGGCAGGCTCCCCACCCGCACCAGCACCGTCCCCTCGACCCCCTCCGCCTCCCGGCGTACCTCCAGGTCCACCCGCGGCATCCACTCCGCCTGCAGATTGCGGTTCTTCAGCATGATCCCGGGGATCACCACCCCGCGGAACCAATGCCGCCCGATCCCCCGCGTCAGCGCGCCCCGCCGCGACGTCGCGCTGCCCGTCGACTGCTCCATGTGGCAGTCCTGGCAGACCGTCCCCTTGAGAATCTCCCCCGGAATGTCCCGCCGCGTCACGTCCTTGACCTTGTCGAAGTGGCAGGCCGTGCAGTAGTTCGCGCTGTTGTACAGCTCGACGTGGCCGGAGGGATGCACCAGGTTCTCTTCCGGCTCGGCGAAGGGGCCATAGAGGACCTTGCCGGGCTTCAGCTCAAAGGTCGGCGGGGGGGCCGCCTGGTGCGCCACGTCATGGATGAGGTGGCAGGCGGTGCAGCCGATGCCCTCCACGCTCACCCGGCCGTCCAGGATCTGCCGGCTGAGCTTGTCCACGTGCTGCGGAAAGGCCAGCACCGCCGGGGCGTGGCAGGACAGGCACTGCTGCTGCTGCGCCGTCGTGGGGCCCGTCTGCATCCAGAGCCCGAACACGGTGCGGAAAATCGGGGACTCGAACGCCGTCCCGTGCAGCAGCGCCGCATCGACGCGGCCGAAGGTCTTCAGGTCGGGGGTCTGCTCGCGCATCCCCTTCCACTCTTCGTAATGCCGGTCGTGGCACTGCTTGCAGTTCTCGGAGCGGATGAAGATCTCCTCGATTTCGTTGACCCAACCGGCCGGCTCTTGCCCATCACCTTTCTGGGCGACCGCAGGCCCCTGGTCAAGCGCGCTCAGCCCGAGCACCGCCAACGCCAAGATCCAGCCCGTTGCCAGTTGAACTCTACTCATGGTTGGGATCAGCTTGCCGCGACGAGGGCGCTTAGTCCTTGAGGCAGCGCACGAGGTGGAAATTGATCACGCCCGCGACACCTTGGTTGTCCGGATCGGCCGGTTCATAGGTGCCGACGGTGAAACCACATTGCCCCATGGCCTGCTTGAGGGCACGGCCGAAATCGAACAGGTTGCGCACCTCAGCCTTGTCAATCTCTTTGACGATGGCCGCGACCTTGATGCCGGAGAGCTCCGCCGGTGTGCCTCCGATCACCTCGAAAATGACCACGCCCTGGGGTCGTGTCAGCCCCAGCTCTTTCTGGATCTCTTCGTCGACCTCCCCCACGATGATGCCGAACTCCTCTCCCAGCCGCAGTGCTTCTTCCTTGGTCATCCCTCCGTTTTCCTGCGACAGGCCCTCCATGGGTGCCAGCATCAAGCAAGCCGCCGCCGCAAAGATTCCGAGGACCGAAGCCCTCGCGATCGAGCGGGGTTCTTCGTTCACACGCATGGCACTCTTCCTCCCTCTTACCAGCTCAGTGGCGCGACGTCGCATGTGTCAGGGGTGACTCAGGTTTTGCTAACCGGATCAATGGCAAGCTGAAACCAGGGCGCGACGGCTTTCTGACCGTTTCGCTCGCGATTCTCCCCGTTCCAGACGGCAAAGGCGATGGCCTGCAGGCGACCCGGCTCGAGCCGCGCCTCGTTCTCCTTGCCCTCGCTCTCGAGCTCGCGCGTCATCACCACCTGCCAGACGCCGCGATTCCAGCGAGCCTGGCCCGTGATCCGTCCTTGGTCGCGCTTGCTGGTCAGCGTGCTGAAGCCCCCGCCGATCAGATCCTCCACGGACGACGCCCGTCTCGGAATGACCTCGAATCGGCGCACCCCATTGCGACCTTTCTGCTTGCCGCGGGCGGCCCGCCGGTCGACGTCGCTTTGCCAATCGGCCTTCCAGTGCCAGATGTTGATATCGTGATCCAGCTGTCCCATGCAGAAGAACGCCGGGGCGTCCCCCAAGGGCAGGCCCACGGCCAAGCCGTCGCGAAACGTTCCCGGCGTGAGCTTGTCGTTTTTCGTGTTGTCATGCCACTCGAAGAAGAACGAAATGTTCTTGCCGTCGTGCACGGATCGCACGACGAGCGCGCGCACCGTGGGCTCTGGCCAGACGGGTCGGGTAAACACTTGCCCGCTGAGGGGCAGCGTCATCGGCGGGATCTTTTCCCAGGCCGGATCCTCCGGCTCTCGCGGAACCTCGCCTGGGACGTACTGCGAGCGGATGATCATCCCCTCGGAGCTGACGATGGGAATGTCCAGCACCGCCAACACGACCGCCGCGAAAACAAGACCAGCCAGTATCCGATATACGGAACGAGTGTTCATAACGGCACAGCGCCGCGCAGGTTGACGCCCTCGCGACCCTACCACAGCTTCGCCCGACGAATCTTGTTTTCCGCCCGCTCGCAGATGTACAGATGGCCTTGGCTGTCCAGCGCAAGACCGACCGGCGCATTGACGACCGCCTCGGCGGCCAGATTGCCGTCGCCGTGCTTCAGGGCGCCGGCTGCCTCTTTGCTCACGAACCGCGCCATGCCGCAGCCGCCCATATTCTTGTCCTCGTAGCCGCTGTCTCCATTCCCGGCCACGGTGCTGATTAGACCGGTCTCCGCATCCACCTTACGGATGCGATGGTTCTCCGTATCCGAGAGGTAGAGGTTGTTGGCGTGGTCAAAGACGACGCCTTCCGGTGAGTGGAGCATGGATCGGGAGGCCGGCTTCCCGTCACCGTCGAACCCGAAAAAACACATGCCCGCGATGGTCGAGATGATGCCGGTTCGAAGATCGACCTTCCGGACGCGATTGCTCCCCTTGTCGACGAAGACCACGTCCCCGTGGTTGTCGATCGCGAGGTCGACGATGTCATAGAGCCTGGCTTCGGTCGCCGGCCCCCCGTCATCCAGGTAATAGCTCATGTCGACGTTGTCCGAGCAGTCTGGCCTCAGCCATCCGTGATCATCGCTGAAATCGATCCCGATGGAGTCTCCAGAGAGCACCACGAGGTTCCTCGCGACCAGCGGCTGCTCTCGGGCATCGTCCTCCTCCGTCCAACGCCCGGCAATGGTCGTCACCATCCCCGTTCTCGGATCGTACTTGCGGATGCGATGCGCCTGCGTGTCCGCGATGTAGAGGTTGTCATCCTTGTCGAAGGCGATCGCGGCAGGATAGGTGAGATTCACCTCGAGCGCCGGGCCATCGCCGTTGTAGCCAAACTGTCCCGTGCCGACGACGGTCGTGATGATATTCGTGTCGCGATCGATCCGTCGGATCCGGTTGCTGCCGGAGTCACAGACGTAGAGCTGATTCTGCGAGTCGAACGCGACGTCGAGCGGCAGGTAAAGACCCGCCTCACCGCAGGGTCCCGAATCGCCGCTGTAGCACGTTTCCCCAATCCCGGCAAAATTGTGAAGCGTCCCCTCCCTCAAGTCGACCCGACGCACACGGTCCGATCCGGACTCGGCGAAGTACAGATACCGTTCCTCTTTGTCGAGCGCGACGTGGTGCGGGAGCGGGGTGCCCGCCTTGACCGCCCGCTTTCCGTCGCCGGTGCTCCGTGCCTTCCCATTCCCGGCAAACGTCTCGATGTACCCGACGCCAAGCGCAACATCCGTGCTCATAAAATTCCCCTCGTGAAGGAATGAGGTGAAGTCTCGGCAGCCATTGGCGGCCTCTGTCGGCCCGACCTAAAGCGCTTAGGCATTGGACGCCGGCGGGACCGCCGCGGCCGGTCGCTCCTGGTTCTCACCCGCCGGGGGAGCGGCCTGGCCCGGGTTCGCCTGGGGCTGGCCTTGGGGCTGAGGCTCCTGCGTCGCGGATTGAGGGGCACCCTGCGCCTGCTGCTGAAACTGGGCCTGCTGCTGAGCTTCGGCCTCTGCTTCGATCTGCTCGGCCTCGTGGACGGATTTCTTGAAGCCCTTGATCGCCTTGCCTAGGCCTTCACCGAGTTGGGGCAGCTTCCCCGCGCCGAAAATGATCAACACGATGACCAGGATCAGAATGAGCTCCGTGAATCCAAATGTTCCGAACATAACGTTCTCCTGTCTGTGAAGAGCCGGCTACGCCTTTTTGGCTTCCCGACTGCGCTTGGCGAACCGATCCTTCAGTTTCTGGCGTGCCTGCTCTGCCTGATCGAACATCTTGGCTTTCTCGTAAGTACTGATCAGGTTGTAATAGGCCAGCGGCTCGTCAGGGTTGTGCTCGACCGCATCCTCGATGACTTTCACGGCGAGATCCTGCTTGTTGTGCAGCAGGGCTAGATCCATCAGCTTGAAGCTGGCTTCCAGATGCTTGGGATCCAGCTCCAACGCACGCACATAGCACTGCATCGCCATATCAATGGTGTTGTAGTCCGAAACCTGTGGGTTATCGAGCTCCACGTAGACGTTCGCGAGGTTATACCAAGCGAGCGGATCCTCCGGAGTGGTTTCGATCAGGCGCTCGTAGTAGGTTCTGGCTTCCATGAACTGCCGTTTATCGGCGTAGACGCGACCGAGATTGAAGAGCGCGAGGACGTCATGAGCATGGACCTCCAGGGCCTTCTTGAACTCGGCCTCCGCCTCCTCCATCATCCCCTTCGTCGCATAGATCGTGCCCAGGTTGGAGTAATACATGGCAAGAGAGCGATTCATTTCCGTTCGCAGCCCTTCGGCCATCTCGATGGACTTCTTGACCTC
>JBFGRH010000177.1:0-4656 GCA_041563795.1 Nitrospiraceae bacterium
GCCGGCTCAGTGATGCTGGGCACGCTGTACCCGCTGTTCCTCGATGCCCTGGGCTTGGGCAAGATCTCCGTCGGGCCGCCGTATTTCGATACCGTCATGGTCCCGCTCATGGTGCCGGCGTTCTTTCTCATGGGAATCGGCCCCCTCGCACGCTGGAAGAAGACCGAGCTTCCCGCCCTGGCGACGCGGCTGCGCTGGGCGCTCGGCGTCAGCGTGGCGACCGGCGTGCTGCTCCCATTCGCGCTGGGTCATTGGACGCCCCTCATCAGCCTCGGGGTGCTTCTCGCAGTTTGGATTCTCGCGGCGACGGTGGCCGGCTTGCATGACCGTCTCCAACGCGTGCCGGGGGACGGCCTCGTTCGCCGCCTCCGCGGCACGCCGCGTGCGTTCTGGGGCATGGCGCTCGCGCACTGCGGCGTGGCCGTGTTCATTCTGGGCGTGACGCTCGTCAAGGGCTACGAGGTCGAGAAGGATTTGCCCATGCAGGTCGGGAACACGGCGACGTTGGGCGGTTACGCGTTCCGCTTTGATGCCGTCCAGGATATTCAGGGGGCCAACTATGTGGCGACACGCGGCACGTTTCACGTCAGCCAGGATGGCCGCAAGGTCGTCGAGCTGTTTCCCGAGAAGCGAGTCTACACGGCTCAGGGCGCGCGCATGACCGAGGCCGCGATCGACCCCGGGCTTCTGCGCGACCTGTACGTGTCGCTCGGCGATCCCATCGGCAACGACACGTGGACGGTGCGGCTCTATCACAAGCCATTCGTCGACTGGATCTGGGGCGGGTGTGTTCTCATGGCGCTGGGTGGTGTCTGGTCCATCTGCGACCGTCGCTATCGTCCGGGCCTGCGGCGTGAGGAGGCGCCCGGGCAGGAGGCTCCGCAACCGGCGCGCGCAGGAGGTGAATGACGCGATTCATGGTTCCGCTGGCCGTCTTTGCAGCCGTGGCAGCCTTTCTCGGGGTCGGCCTGACGCTCGACCCGCGTGAAATCCCCTCGCCCCTGGTCGGCAAGGCCGCTCCCGACTTCTCGCTGCCGCAGCTGCACGACCCGCAGCAGGTGTTCTCGCCCCGAGATCGGGTGGGCCAGGTGTGGCTGCTGAATGTCTGGGCGTCATGGTGCGGTGGCTGCCGTGATGAGCATCCGTTCTTGATGGACCTGGCGAGAAGCGGCGTCGTTCCCGTGTATGGCATCGGGTACAAGGACCGGCGCGAAGCGGCCTTGGCGTGGCTCGGCCGTTGGGGCGACCCCTACCAGGTCACGGGGATGGATGACTCCGGCCGGGTGGGCATCGAGTACGGCGTGTACGGGGTCCCGGAGACATACGTCATCGATAAGACCGGTGTGATCCGTTACAAGCAGATCGGTCCAGTCGACGAAGAGACGTTGCACGGCACGCTGGTCCCTCTCATCCGGGAGTTGCAGAAACAATGAAACGCCTGCGCGTGGTCGTGATGGCCTCTCTCCTTTGCGGGCCGTGGCTTGTCGCGGCGGAGGAAGCCCGGTCTGTTTCGCAGGATCAGCACGTCGACGCGCGCCTGAAACAACTCTCACTCGAGCTGCGTTGCCTCGTGTGCCAGAACCAGACCTTGGCGGATTCTCATGCCCCGCTGGCCGAGGACTTACGGGCAGAGATCCGCTCCATGATGGCTCGGGGCCTGAGTGACGAGGAGATCGTGGACTTTCTGGTTTCGCGCTACGGCGATTTCGTGCGCTACCGCCCGCCCTTGAAGAGCACGACCTGGTTGCTCTGGTTTGGGCCGTTTCTTTTCCTGGTGGCGGGCGGTGCCGCGCTCGGCATCGCCATCCGGCGGAGGCAGCGGCTGCTGGCCGAGGCATCGCCGTCCGATGATGAGAAGAACCGGGCAGCCCCGGTCGCGGCCGCGGAGGAGATTCACTCATGACCACGCTGTTTTGGCTGATCGCCGCCGCGCTGATCGCCGGATCGGTCGTCTTGCTCGTGAAGCCCCTGCTGGAGGCTTCGCAACCGGCCGGACCCGAAGAGCCCGAGCAGGGGCGCGCCCTCCACCGGCAACAATGCGCGGAGTTGTCGCAAGACTTGCAGGCAGGGGTGATTGGCGAGGAGCAGTACCAGCAGGCCTACCGCGAGCTGGCGCAACGGCGCCTCGAAGAGAGCGGCGGACCCGCCACGGCGCTCGCCACGCGGAGCCATGTCAGGCGGTGGGTGACGGTGGGGACGGTTGCGTCCTGCGTCCCCCTCATCAGCGTCCTGCTTTACGCAAAGCTCGGGAACCCGCTCGCGATCACCCATTCCCGGCCACCGGAGCCGGAGACGCTGGGTGGCGCTCATCAGCTCTCCCAAGGGCTCGACGCGCTCGCAGAGGGCTTGAAGCGGAAGCTCGAACGACAACCTGGAAACGGCCCCGGCTGGGCACTGCTCGCTCGCTCGTACGTCGAGCTCGGCCGTCACGCGGAATCCGTGCCGGCGTTCGAGAGAGCCGTTCAGCTGATCACCGACGACGCCCAGTTGCTGGCCGATTATGCGGATGCCTTGGGCATGGTGAACGGCCGCAGCCTTGACGGCAGGCCGACCCTCCTCATCAATCAGGCATTGGCCATTGAACCGAGCAACCCCAAGGCCCTGCTGTTGGCCGCGACGGTCGCGGTCAATGAGAGGGACTATCCACGGGCTATCACGTATTGGGAACGGGTGATGGCCGGTGCGCCGCCGGAATCGGCGCTGGCAGCCGAGGTGACGGCGCATCTTGCCGAAGCGCGCAGCCGGCTCGGAGGTGCGCCGCCTGCGCCCCTCGCCCGGGAGTACGCGCCCCTCGCGCCCGGCCGGCGCGCCATCAGCGGCACCGTGAGACTGGCGACGGACCTGGACGGAAGGGTCGCTCCAACAGACACGGTCTTCGTCTTTGCACGCTCACTGGACGGCCCACCGATGCCGCTCGCCGTCCTGCGCGCATCGGCTGATGCCCTCCCGCTGTCCTTCCGGCTTGACGACTCGCACAGCGTCATGCCTGGGCGCAGACTCTCCGAAGCGGGGACCGTGGTGGTCGCCGCTCGCATCTCGAAGTCGGGCACGGCCACGCCGCAAGCCGGAGATTTGCAGGGCACGAGCGGCAACGTGGAGGTTGGAGGGGCAGGCGTGACGATCATCATCGACACGGAGGTGCGGTAGCGGCACGCCGTCCCGGGGCGCTACCCGAGAGGGGGATTCACATCATGCCGGATCTCGCAATGGTGTTGTACCTGGTGCCGCTGGTGATCATTTTGGTGCTCTACCAGCGCCGGCACCGCAAGCAGGAGCGGAGCTCGCGCGCGCGGCTCGACAGCGCGGTCGAGGCCGGATTGACGGAACCTTCCTCCTTGCACCCGGTCATCGACCCGAACCGATGCATCGGGTCCGGCGCCTGTGTGAGAGCTTGCCCCGAAAAGGCGCTGGGCATCGTGGAGGGGAAGGGAGTGCTCGTCGCCCCTGCACTCTGCATTGGCCATGGCGCGTGCCAGGCCGCCTGCCCGGTTGATGCGATCCAGTTGGTGTTCGGGACTGAAAAACGGGGCATGGACATTCCAGAGATCAAGCCCAACTTCGAGACCAACGTCCCCGGGATTTTCATCGCCGGGGAGCTCGGGGGCATGGGACTCATCCGCAAGGCTGTCGAGCAGGGCAAGCAGGCGATGGACTCCATCCGCAGGCAGACGGCAAGCGCCGACGAGCTCGATGTGGTGATCGTCGGGGCTGGACCGGCCGGGATTTCCGCCTCGCTCGCGGCAAAGGAGCATGGGCTTCGGTTCGTGACGATTGAACAAGAGGACGCGCACGGTGGCACCGTCTACCACTATCCGCGCCATAAGATCGCGATGACAGCCCCCGTGCATCTGCCGATCATCGGCAAGGCCAAAATGTACCAAATCAGCAAGGAGGCCCTGCTGGATTTCTGGAGCCGCGTGATCCGCGATACCGGACTGGAGATTCGTTACCACGAGCGGGTGGAACGCATCACCAGGGTCGGGCAGGGCTTTCTCGTCAACACCTCCACACAGACCTACAGGACGAGGAACGTCCTCCTCGCCATCGGTCGGCGCGGCACGCCCCGCAAGCTCGGGGTCCGGGGGGAGGAGCAAAGCAAGGTGGTCTACCGCTTGACCGACCCGGAACAGTACAGCGGGCGGCAGGTCCTGGTCGTGGGGGGCGGCGACAGCGCCGCGGAAGCCGCGTTGTCGCTGGGCGACCTGCCAACCACCACGGTGACGTTGTCCTACCGCGGGCGAGCCTTTGGACGTATCAGGCCCGCGAACCGCGACCGGCTCAAAGAGGCGGAGGCCGGTGGCCGCGTGAAGGTCATGCTGCGATCGACTATCAAGAAAATCGGAAAGGACACTGTCACGCTCCAAAAGGCCGGGCGCACCCTCGAGCTGGACAACGATGCCGTGATTGTGTGCGCCGGTGGGGAGTTGCCGACACCCTTTCTCAGGGAGATCGGGGTGATGGTCCAGACGCACCACGGCACGGCGATGTCACAGCTCGACCCAGCATCCCAAGCCCCCGACATTGTCGGGAAAGGGCATGGGGTTGCGTACGGAGGGATCGAACAATGAAGAACCGCGCATCCTTGCGGCCAGGCCCCGCCGTCACAAGCACGGCTATAGTCACGGTCCTGGCGGCGGTACTCGGCACGTCTCTCGC
>JBFGRH010000178.1:0-4627 GCA_041563795.1 Nitrospiraceae bacterium
GCGCCGGCATCGGTGGACTGGCCGAACTGGCCTTCGATGTCCTCCGGAACACCCTGATGCTGCCGGCGGAAATCTTTTCCTCCGGAGATGAGAAAGCGCGCGAGGCAAAACCCGCGCCGGGCGCCGCGCCAACGCCTCCGGTCGCGCCTTGACCCTCCCTGACCCGCGTGCTAGCATCAAATCAACCCCCGCGTGACTGCTCGAAACCGCAGGATCCACCGCAGCGCATGAACGCAGGAGCCCCGAATGGCGAATGACCGTGCCACCCTCATGATCGCGGCGAGCGAAACGGACTCCAACCTCTACTACGCCACGCGCTTTATCGCTCCGGACCCCTTCATTTTTCTCGAAACGGCCGGGACGCGCCTGATGCTCATGAGCGACCTGGAAATGGATCGCGCCCGCAGCCAGGCCGCCGTCGACCGCATCCTGTCCTATTCGGAGGTGGAACGGCGCGCCCAGGCGCAGGGACAGGCGGCCCCCGGCACCGTGGACGTGCTCCATCTCGTGCTGCAGGACCACGGCATCAAACAGTTGCTGGTGCCGGCTAATTTTCCCTTCGGCCACGCCGCCCGGCTACAGGCGCTGGGCTATCAACTGGAAACCAAGAAGGAACCCTTCTATGAACAGCGCGCGATCAAGACGGCCGAGGAAATCCGCTGCATCGAGGCGGCGCAGCGCGCCACCGAGGCCGCCGTCGCCGCCGCCCACGATGCGCTGCGCAACGCGGAGATCCGTGGCGACACGCTCTGGCTGGACGGCGCACCCCTGACGTCCGAGCGGATCAAGAAGGTGATCAACGTCAGGCTGATGGAACGGGATTGCGTGGCGCAGCACACCATCGTGGCCGGAGGCGAACAGGCCTGTGACCCGCACAACGAGGGCAGCGGTCCGCTCCCGGCGCATCGCAGCATCATTTTCGACGTGTTCCCCCGTTCGGCCGCCACACGGTATTTCGCCGACATGTCGCGTACGGTGCTGCGGGGCACGGCTTCGCCGGAACTCACACGACTCTATCAGGCCGTGAAGGATGCGCAGGAGGAAGCCATCACCAGGGTCCGGGCCGGAGCGGACGGAACGAAGATCCACCAGGGCATCTGCGACCGGTTCGACAAGGCCGGGTATGCGACCGGTCTCGTCAACGGCCGCATGCAGGGCTACTTCCACGGCACGGGCCATGGCGTCGGGCTGGATATTCATGAACACCCGCGCATCAGCCGTCACGGATCAATCCTGCAGGAAGGGGAGGTCGTGACCGTCGAACCGGGACTCTACTACCCGGGCCTCGGCGCCGTCCGGATCGAGGACATGGTGCTGGTCACGAAGGACGGCTGCCGCAACCTGACCGACTTTCCCAAGACGTTCGAACTGGGATGAGTCAACAGTCCTCAGTCGTCGGTTATCAGTTCGACAGATTCCGTCCGAAACTGATAACGCGGTACTGATCACTGCACACGACCCTATGCGCCTATGCGACTGACCTTTTTCCTCCGGCGGTTCAATCCCGAAACCGACTCCTCAGCCCGCACGCAGGACTACCGCCTTGACATCGGCCGGGGAGCCACCGTGCTCGACGCCCTCATCCGCATCAAGAACGAGCAGGATGGCAGCCTGGCCCTCCGCTATTCCTGCCGCTCGGCGATTTGCGGCTCCTGCGCGATGGACATCAACGGATCGGAAAAACTCGCCTGCCGCACCTCGGTCCGCCGGGAGTGGGAACGGCACGGGGCGGTGACCGTCGGCCCCCTGCGCAACCTGCCGGTGATCAAGGATCTCGTGGTCGACATGTCCTCGTTTTGGGGAAAGGTCCGGGACATCACCCCCTGGCTCGCGTCGGACCCGCAGGACCGGACTCAGGCCGGCGCAGGCCAGCGCCTGCTGCCTCCGGGCACCTACCAGTTCCACAATGTCGAGGCCTGCATCATGTGCGGGGCCTGCGTCGCGGCCTGCACCGTGCACGAAGTCTCGAAGGAGTTTCTGGGTCCGGCCGCGCTGGCCAAGGCGGACCGGTTTCTTGAAGACCCGCGCGAACCGGCCGGCTCCAAGCAGCATCGCCTGGCCGTGCTGGAACAGGCGCACGGCATCTGGGACTGTACGCGCTGCAATTTCTGCGTCGAGGTCTGCCCGAAGGACGTCAAGCCGATGGAGGCCATCATCCGCCTGCGGCGCGCGGCGCTCGAGGCGGGCCTGACCTCCACCGGAGGGGCGCGCCACATCACCGGGTTCACGGCCCTGGTCCGCCAGCACGGACGGCTCAACGAAGCGCTGATGCCGCTCAAGATCATCGGGGTCCGTCTGCGCCGGCTCCTCAGCGTGTTGCCCCTCGGGCTGGCGATGCTGCGGAAGGGGAAGGTGCCGAATCCGCTGGCGCCCCCCCTGGCCGGCATCGCGCACATCCGTGCGATCATGGACCGTCCCCGGCCTCGCATCGGCACGCCATGACCTCGTCCTTCCGGTTTCTGGAAGACCTCGCGCTCGCCGATTCCGCCTTCGAAGCCCAAGGAGACACTCCCTCCGAACTGTTTACGGCATCGGCCCGGGCCGTCATTGAAACCCTGGCCGACCCGCAGACGGTCCCCCCCGCGCTGACGAGGACCGTCTCGCGGCACGACCGCAGCCTGGACAACCTGCTATTCGACTGGCTCGAGTGCATCGTGTACCTCAAGGATGCCGAGGCCCTGGTCTTTCGCGAGGCAGCCTGCACGGTGTCGGGCGGCCAGGCGGGCGGGGAGTGGCACCTGGAGGGCCGGCTGACCGGAGCGCCCATTGATGCCGCGCGTCAGGACCTGCGGGCCGACATCAAGGCCATCACGAAACACCGGTACGAGGTCCGGCAGGACAGAAGCCGTTGGGTCGCGACGGTGGTCATGGACATTTAACCCGGGTTGATTATGCAGCTGCAGACACAGATGACCGTCAATAAAATATCGGATCAGATCTGGGAGATCCCGGCATCCGAGAAGCCCGGAATGCTGGTCCCGGCCCGCATCTATGCCACGGAACCAATCCTGACCAGCATGGACCGTGGCGTCTTTGAACAGGTCACCAATGTGGCCTGCCTGCCGGGCATCCGGCGCTACGCCCTCTGCATGCCGGACGGTCACTGGGGCTACGGGTTCCCGATCGGCGGCGTCGCGGCCTTCGATCGTGACACGGGTGTGATTTCTCCCGGCGGGGTCGGCTACGACGTCAACTGCGGCATGCGGCTGATCCGCACCGACCTCACGCTGGCCGACGTGGCGCCGCGCCTCGAAATGCTCATGTCGGAGCTGTACCGGCGCGTGCCCGCGGGAGTCGGCTCACAAGGATTCCTCCGCGTGAACCGGAGCGAATTTGCCGAGGTCATGCGCCACGGCGCGCGCTGGTGCATCGAGCGCGACTACGGATGGCGCCAGGATCTGGAACGGATCGAGGAGCAGGGATGCATTCCTGGTGCGGACCCCTCGAAGGTCAGCGACCATGCCGTCGAACGGGGCGTGCGCCAGCTCGGCACCCTGGGATCGGGCAACCATTACCTGGAAGTGCAGGTGTCTGCGGACGACCGGATATTCGACAGGCCGACCGCCGGCGCCCTCGGACTCACCGGCCGCGACCAGATTGTCGTGATGGTGCATTGCGGCTCCCGCGGATTCGGCCACCAGGTCGCGAGCGATTACCTCAAGGTGTTCGAGCAGGCCATGCGGCGGCACGGGATCTCCGTGAAAGACCAGCAACTGGCCTGCGCGCCGTTCCGCTCGCAGGAGGGCCAGGACTATTTCGCGGCCATGAACTGCGCCGCCAACAGCGCCTTTGCGAACCGGCAGGTCATCACCCATCAGATCCGGGAAGCCTTCAGCGCCGTGTTCGGGCAGCCGGCCGAGTCCCTCGGCATGGACATCGTGTATGATGTGGCGCACAACATCGCCAAGGTCGAGCGGTATCCGGAGGGGGAATTGATCGTTCACCGGAAAGGCGCGACGCGGGCGTTCGGACCGGGACGGCCCGAGCTCCCGGAGAGGTACCGGGAAACCGGCCAGCCGGTCATTTGCGGAGGGTCCATGGAAACCGGCTCCTACGTGCTCGTCGGCACCGATCAGGCCATGCGGGAGACGTTCGGCTCCACCATGCACGGGTCGGGCCGGACCATGTCCCGCGCGCAGGCGAAACGGTCGGTGCGGGGCGAGCAGTTGCAAAAACAGATGGCCCGGCGGGGGATCATCGTCAAGGCCGTGTCCATGAGCGGACTGGCCGAGGAGGCCGGCTTTGCCTACAAGAACATCTCCGACGTCGTGGAAACCGTCGACCTGGCCGGCATCACCAAGAAAGTGGCGGAGTTGCGACCGATCGGCAACATCAAGGGGTAACGCGCATTGGACCTGGCCATCGGATCGAACAGTTTTCGCAACAGCAACGGCGTGCTGGCCATTCATGGCAAGGAGCAGATCGTCCTGGAGTTCCTGTCCGAGAGCGATCAGTTGCTGCTGACGGTCGACCTGTACAACGCCTCGGGTCGCCAGGTTGCCCATCTCCGCCGGAATGAATGGAAATACAACGTGGACGACCGCTTTGCCTTCAGCGCGACCGCCGCGTCCCCGTCGCTCTACGGCGGCGCCCCCTGGTTCAAGCTGGTGGACAAGGAATCAGGAGA
>JBFGRH010000179.1:0-4622 GCA_041563795.1 Nitrospiraceae bacterium
GACTGGTACTCGGTGCTCTTCAAGTTCGAGACGGAGTCCGCGCGCGGCGTCTATCATTTTGCCACGCCCACCGGCGAGACGTTCACGGCGACCAAGCAACTCCTGCTGGACTTTCCCATCCTGCGGGCGCCCCAGGCCGTCCATCTCATGCTGGCGTACGAATTTCGATCACTGCGCCTGTCCCTGGTCAGCACGGACCGGCAAATCCTCGAGATGTGCAAGCCGCTTGGGATGAATCCGATCAATCCCGAAGACGACTAGGGGAATCCGGTGATGCGACGGTCTGGTGATGTGGTGAAGGTCCAAGGAAGACACGCGACACCTGAGGAAAGGAGACGAGCGTGACGTATTGGGTCAAGGTGGTTTTTGTCGACAATCAGGAGCTGCTGGTGAAGGATGCGATTCGTCACACCATCAGCGAGGACATGGAAGTGTTGGAAGTGGACACGGCTCGTGAAGTCACCATCGTCCCGATGAAGCAGATCAAGTACGTGTCGTGCGACGCCACGGTCTTCGATAAAAAGGGCGCGCCTTCGCCTCCCAAATAACCCGATTACTTGCCAGCCAGTCGCTTCGCCAATCGTTTGGCCAGCCGGACCATCGCCGGAGAGCGGTCGGCCGGGTCGAGCAGCACGTTCAGGACATGCACCTGCTTGCGGTCTGCGAGCGCCGCATCCAGCGCACGGACCAGCTCACCGTGCGTCTGGACCCGATACCCGGCTCCGCCGCCGACCAGATCGCACACCTTCTCGTACTGCCAGTTGTGAATGTCGTTGAACGGCCCCTCCATGATTTCCCGCTCGGTGGAATAGCCGCGATTGTTCAGGACGATGACGATGGGCGCCTGCTTGTGCCGCACGCAGGTGGCCACCTCTGTGCCGGTCATTTGAAAGGCCCCGTCACCGACCAGCACGATCGGCCGCAGGGCCGGGTCCGCAAAGCCGACGCCGACCGCCGCGGGCACGGCGAACCCCATCGAGGTGTAGTAGGCCGGCGCGATAAACTCGAACCGCCGGTGCACGCGCAGATCGGCCGCGGCGAAGAGGGCTTCGCCGACGTCGGCGATGACCAGCGTTTTTTCGTCCAGCAGGCCGTTTACGTGGGTGAACAGGCCGCGCAATGTAACGGGATCCGATGCTGCCGGCGGACGTTGGTCGACCGCCTCCGGGCCCGGCAGCGCACGGTTCGGAAACGGTTTCACGGTCAATTCGCTGAGCGCGCGCACGAACTCATCGAATCGGACGTTCTCGTACCGGTGATGCTTGACCGCGACCCGGTCGCTTGTGGCATGCACGGTGCGGCCTTCCACGATCAGGGGGGAGTTCACCCCCACATCCTCGATGTCCGTCAAATGGGTGCCGAGAATCAGCAGGCAATCGGATCCGTTCACGAACTGCTGGACTTCGTCCCGGCCGATCAGCCCGCCGTAGACGCCCACGTAAAGGGGGTGGTCTTCCCGAATCACCGACTTCCCGAGCAGCGTGGAGGCGACCGGGATGTGCAGCCGCTCGATGAGTTTCAGCAGTTGGTCCTCCAGGCCGAAGCGGCCCAGCTCGGCGCCCACCAGGAGGACCGGCCGCTTCGCCGACTCCAGCATGGTGCGGACTTCCGTGACGGCTTCGGCCAGGGCCGCGGGATTGCCCGGTTCCTCCTCCGCGCAGACCGGACTCGTGGCGGGAGGCAGGGGCACGTGCACCAGATCGCGGGGTACCTCGAGATAGATCGGCCGCTTGTAGCGCAAGAGGGCGGCGAAGGCCCGCTCCATGTCCCGCTCGGCGGTGTGCGGGTCGTCCAGCACGACCGAGGCTACGGTCATTTTTTCGAAGACTTCCTTCTGGGTCGAGAAATCCCGGACCATGTGGTGGAGGTAGGGGTTGTGAACCCGCTCGGACAGCCCCGGCGACCCGGTCAGCAGGATGACCGGCGACCGCTCGGCATAGGCGCAGGCAATCGCGTTCACCATGTTCAACCCGCCCACGCAGTAGGTGACGCAGGCGGCGCCGATCCCGGTGATCCGCGCGTAGGCATCGGCCGCGTAGCCGGCGGCGTCCTCACGCGTCGTGCCGATGTGTTGGATGGGGGATTGCTCGATCAATTTGTAGAGGCCCAGCACATAGTCTCCGGGAATCCCGAAGATATGCCGCACTCCCAGCTGGTGCAGCCGGTCGATGAGCACGGAGCCGATTGTTCGCGTCGCAGCCATGATGAACGTCTCCGGTCTGGAACTCGTGTCAGGACTATTCTAACACAGGCGCTTTGACGACGAGGAATTCCCGTGCTATGAGAAGTCATGATTTCGAACGGGGCCGGCATCCTCCGATCGGTGTCGCTCGTGGCATGCCTCGTCGTCCTGCAGGGTCAGGCGGACGGGGCCCAGCCGGCTCAGGACGCGCCCCAGTCGGCGCCGGTGGTGCTGCTGGCCGGGCAGGCAAAGACCTGGCTGGACCTTCCGGGGCCGCCGTATAACGCCGCCATCACCGTCAAGACCAAGCTGGAACGCGCCGGTTTTCGCGTGACGTTCGATCGGGCGCAACCCCATCAACATGTGCTGGTGATCACCTATCTCGAAACCGAGGGACGAGAGTACGGCAAATTGCAAAGCGGCACCAACATCAGCTGCGAATTCTCCTACTGGCGCATGGAATCCGGCTCACCCAGGAAGGCGTGGTCCCGCACGATCGAGTCCAGCACCTCCTGGCCCATCCCCATCGGCAGTCATTACTGGGACGCCGTGCGAAACCTGGAAGAAAATCCCTACTATTATTATATCGGCGAGCTGATCCACGGACTGGCGGAGGGGCGGGACGACGCCGGTGCGATCTTCACCAGGGCCCTGCGTCAGAAGAGGCTGGGCAGATCGACGACGGACGGCGGCGGGAGCCAGGAGACCGGCCACGTGGTCGCCAATGCCGAGGCGAGGTTGAACGCCATCCGCGAACTGGGCCGCCTGAAGGACCGCCGCGCCTTGCCGACGCTCTGGGAGTTGGCGGGAGAAAAGGAAGAGTACGACACCTTCCAGCGCGACGCAGCACTCACCGCGATCGGTGAGATCGGCGATCCGGACTCGCTGGATCGCCTGAGCGCCCTGTACAACAGGGAAACCGACTACGGAATCCGGACCGTGCTGGAGAAGGCGATGGCGCGGATACGGGAGCAGCGTCAGTCAGAAGGAGGCTCGAAATGACCGGAGGGACGGGATTGCCAGGGCACAGTCGCCTGCCGGGACTGTTTGACCAGACTGCGAAGACTGGCGTCGGCCGCGCGGATCAACTTGGGATCGCCGCTTTGGAGCAGCGCGGTCAGCAGCACGAAGAGCTCGCGTTGATCACGGGACGCCAGGAGGATACGTTCCACCACCGGATCGACGGACGATGCCGAGACCTCTTCCCCGTCTCCGTCACCGTCGGTTGTCAGCAGCGCGAGTTCTTTCGGGCTGCCATACAACCACGAGGGTGGGACACCGAGGGCGCGAGCCAGCGCGTCCACCGCCGAGGCGGGCGGGTCGGCCTCGCCGGATTCGATGGCGTCCACGGACGAGGCGGGGAGCCCAGCCTGTTCGGCCAGCCATTCCACGGACCGCTTGCGGGACAAGCGCCAGGCCTGGATGGTAGCTCCGAGCGACATGGCGCGATGATACTCAAACGTTCATGGAGGCGCAACCGCCAATGACGACCGCAGGGTCTTCCGCGTTCCCCGAACTCACGGCCGCGCATCTGTCACGGATCAAACGCCTGCTCAAGGAAAAACAGGCGCGTGACGCCGAGCGCCTCTTCGTCGTGGAGGGCGCCAAGCCGATCCGGGAGTTGCTGCGCGTCAAGTCGTCCGCGATCGAATCGATCCTCGTTACGCAACCGTGGCTCGACACCTGCGAGCCGGCGGTTCGCCGCGGCCTCGATGCCCAGCCGGTCTTTCTCTGCCGCAACACGCTCTTCGAAAAACTGGCCGACACCACGACCTCCCAGGGCATCCTCGCCGTCCTCAGGAAGCCGGCCTGGGACCAGACCGCCATCTTCAAACGGCCACAGGTATTGGGGCTCTACGGGGAATGTTTGCAGGATCCCACGAACGTGGGCGCGATCGTCCGGACGGCGGCGGCGTTCGGGCTGGACGGGCTCTGGCTGTCGGCGGATTCCGCCGACGTCTTCAACCCGAAGATTGTCCGCGCGACGGCGGGCACGCTCCTCAAGCTGCCGGTGTTCACCATCAAGGACGTCGGCGCACTGACCCAGGCTCAGTGCGCGGTCCTGGCCGCAGACTCCTCCGGAAAACATGCGCGACGCCTGGACGAGATCACGAGCATTCCGTCCAGGGCCATGATCGCGCTGGGGAACGAGAGCCGCGGGTTATCCGGTGACACGATTCGCGCAGCCACCATCCGGTTCCACATCCCAATCGGGCCGGATGCGGAATCCCTGAACGTGGCGGCCTCCGCCGCGATCGCGGCCTATCATTTCAGTCGGGTGGCAAGGGAAGGGTAGAGCCCTGAAGGGGTTTCTCCGGTGCCAACAATTTCGATAAAACGATAAAAAGGCACCGGTTCGGCAAGCTTGGTGTGGTGCCGAGGGACAGAATCGAACTGTCGACACCAGCCTTTTCAGGGCTGTGCTCTGCCAACTGAGCTA
>JBFGRH010000180.1:0-4596 GCA_041563795.1 Nitrospiraceae bacterium
ACCAGATGCGCGCCGACCACGTCATCATGGCGACCCACAGCGATCAAGCGCTTGCGCTCCTCGCCGATCCGACGCCCCAGGAGCGCGAGATCCTTGGCGCCATGGCCTACCAGGAGAACGAGGCGGTGCTGCATACGGACCGCGCCCTGCTGCCGCGCCGCCGGCTGGCCTGGGCGAGCTGGAATTACCATCTCCTCGACCGGCCGCAGGAGCGTGTGGCCGTGACCTATCACATGAATACCCTGCAGAGATTGACGGCGCCCCGCGAGTTTTGCGTCACCCTCAATCATTCGGATGCCGTCGCGCCCCCCGCCGTCCTGCGCCGCATCGTGTACCACCACCCGGTCTACACGCCGGCCTCCATGGCCGCGCAGAGACGGCATCGGGAGATCAACGGCCTGTCCCGCACACACTATTGCGGCGCGTACTGGGGATTCGGCTTTCACGAAGACGGCGTCAACAGCGCGTTGGAGGTCTGTCGGGCCTTCCAGGCGGTGAGGGCGGCATGAACAGCTGCATCTACGAAGGCCTCGTGCGGCATCGACGGTTCAGCCCGGCGCAGGTGTCCTATCAGTACTCTCTGTACATGATGTACCTGGACCTCGCCGAGCTGCCGCACCTGTTCAATCAATACTGGTTGTGGTCCTCCGACCGTCCGAACGTGGCCTGGTTCAATCGCCGGGACCATGCCGGCCCTGCCGACGTTCCGCTGGATCAGAGCATTCGCGATCTGGTTCGCAGCCAGACGGGCCGCGCGCCGGCGGGGCCCATCCGCCTGCTCACCCATCTCCGTTACTACGGGTACGGCTTCAACCCGGTGAGCTTCTACTTCTGCCTGGACGCGGGCGGCGAGCATGTCGACGCGATCGTGGCCGAGGTCAACAACACGCCGTGGGGGGAGCAACATTGCTACGTGCTGGGGCCCGGGATGAACGAGGGACGGGGCGGGCGGCACCGCTACCGGTTTCGAAAGGCCTTTCATGTCTCCCCCTTCATGGACATGGACGTGGGGTACGACTGGCGGTTCACCCAACCCGGCTCGACCCTCTCGGTTCACATGGACAATCGGAAAGGCGACCACAAGTTCTTCGACGCGACTATGCGACTGCGGCGCCACGAGATCTCCTCCGGCGCGCTGGCCCGCGTCTTGGTGCGCTACCCGCTCATGACCGGCAAGGTCATCAGTGCTATTTATTACCAGGCCTTCCGCCTGTGGCTCCACCATTGCCCCTTTTACCCACACCCGAAAAAAGAGGCGCCGCGCGCGACGGCGAGCAAACCATGCTCTTGATCCCCGGCACGGATGTTTCGAACCGGGCCGAGCCAACAGGCGCCGGCTCCATACCCGCTGATACCTGGCGGCCGAGCCTGCTGCAGCAGCTCACGAAGAAGGCCCTCCTGCGCAGGCTCGGCCGGTTGGCCGACGGAGCCATCACGCTGGTCGATGGAGACGGCGAGGTTCGGCTCGGCTCCGTGACGGCATCCGACACCCTGCAGGCCACGATTGACGTGCATGATCCGCGGTTCTATACCGACCTGGCGTTCGAAGGCAGCATCGGCGCCGGGCGCGCCTATATCGAAGGAGGGTGGACCTGCGACGACTTGACCACCGTCGTCCGCATTCTGGTTCGCAATCGCGCCCTACTCGACGAGTGCGAGCGGGGATTCGCCCGATTCTCCGCATCGGTCCGCAAGCTGCTCTACGGATTGCAGCGCAACACCAAATCGGGCAGCCGCGACAACATCGCGGCGCATTACGACCTCAGCAACGAGTTCTTCGCCACCTTCCTCGATGACACGATGACCTACTCCTGCGGCTTCTTCGAAGAGCCCCACCGAAGCCTGCGCGATGCGTCCCTGGCCAAGAACGAGCGGATCTGCCGCAAGCTGGCGCTTTCCCCAGGAGACCACGTCCTGGAGATCGGCACGGGATGGGGAGGATTTGCGCTCCACGCGGCCGGGCGATACGGCTGCCGGGTGACGACGACGACGGTCTCGAACCAGCAATACGAGTTTGCCCGGAGGCGCATCGACGAGGCGGGCCTGTCCGACCGCGTGACGGTTCTCCTCGAAGACTACCGGGACCTCGTCGGGCGATACGACAAGGTGGTGTCCATCGAGATGATCGAGGCGGTTGGCCACCACTACTACGAAACCTTTTTTCGGCGATGCAGCGACTTACTGAAACCCGACGGCCAGATGCTCCTGCAGGCCATCGTGATCGAAGACCACCGCTACGAGCAGGCGAGGCGGTCGGTGGACTTCATCAAACACTTCATCTTCCCGGGCAGCTGCATCCCCTCGATCGGCGCGATCTGCGGCGCGGTGGCGCATGCGACCGATCTGCGGCTGTACGATTTGGAGGATATCGGCGCCCATTACGTGTTGACGCTCAAGGCTTGGAGGCAACGGCTCACGGCCCATGCGGAGAGGGTCCAGGCGCTCGGCTTCCCGAAGTCCTTCCTCAGAATGTGGGAATTCTACCTGTGCTACTGCGAAGGCGGGTTTGCGGAGCGCTCGATCAGCGATGTCCACATGCTGTTCGTGAAACCACAATGCCGGCCCCGTCGTGTCGCGCGATGAGCGACGGACGGCGCCGCCCGGCAGGGAGCACGACGAGGCACTCATGACGACGCACGGGTATCGGATCAAAGAGATGGCCGAGATCTCGGGGCTGAGCGACCACGCCATTCGCATGTGGGAACGCCGCTACGATCTCCTGCACCCGCAGCGCAGCCCGAATGGGTACCGCCTGTACACGGAGGACGACCTGCAGCTTCTCCTCTACCTCAAGGCGCAGATCGACGCGGGGCGCGCCATCGGCGAGCTGGCTCGGGACGGCCTCCCCAAATTACGGGAGCGCATGGCCCATACGCCGGTGACCCTGCCGGCAATGCCGGAAGGCCTGAGGCAGCAGGCGCTGGCGATCATTCACAGCGCGCGGTGCTCGGATCAGCGCACGACGGCGGAGCGGATCCACCGGACCGTCACCCTTCTCGGCATGGAACGCGCCGTGATCGAGATCCTGTTTCCCGTGCTCCGGCAGGTTGGGGAGCTCTGGCACCGCGGCGAAATCGGGAATCAGGGCGAGCAAGCCATCACGAGAACGGTCCGGCAGGAGCTCGTCGAGGCCCTCACGTCGCAGCAGGGCGCCGGACCGGTCGCCGTCGTGGCCTGCACACCCAAAGAATTTCATGAGCTGGGCGCCATGACCGCCGCGCTGCTTCTCCAGCAGGTTGGCTGGCAGGTCATCTACCTGGGACCCGATACCGGGATCGAGGTGCTTCGCTTGGCGTGCAAGCGCCGGCGTGCCAACCTCGCGGTCCTTTCGTGCACCTTCGAGCTGAAGGAACGGGAGATGCGCAAGCTCGTTGACCGCCTGCGCACGCGGGTGCGGCCGCTCTGTCCGGTCGTCATCGGTGGGAAGGGCGCAGCGGCATGCGCCAGCTTGCTGGCTGCCCAGGACCTGCGCGTCCTGACCGAGATCCAGCAGGTGCGGCGGTGCACCCCCGAGTCCTTCGGCCTCACGGGCGTCACGACCACGAGGTCGAGCGGGTCCCGGCCGACAGGTCCGAACCGGCCGAGGTCCCTGTCCGCATGAACGGCCGTGGTTTTCGCCTGCCTGTCTAAGGTTGCGAGACTTCGCCCTTGCCCGCGAACAAGCCCGGTGGTAGGTGTGAGCAATGAGCCCCATGCGCAGGGACTCGCCGCGTTGCTCCACGTCCCCGGACCCGTAGCCGGCGACCTCGCGAAACATTGTCACCACCCCCAATGAAAGAGAGGCAGACATGGTCAGTACGAAGATTCGTCGAAGCCGACTGGCGCTCGGAGCCCTCACGGCAGTCGTGACGGCCGGCATGGTGCTCGCGCTCGGTAACGTGCCCCTGGCGGTCAGCCAGCCCGTGACGATTCCCGTCAAGCAGATTGCCGGGTCCCTTCCGATGGACGGCGCCAACCCCATCTGGGAGACCGCTCCCGCTGTCGTGATTCCGTTGAGCGGGCAGACCATCACGACGCCGATGCACCCCAACATCTCCGTCAAGTCGGTCATGGTCAAGGCGATGACCAACGGGAGGGAGATCGGAGTCTGGATGAACTGGGGGGATCAGACCAAGAACGACACCACGATCGGCCCGCAAGATTTCCGTGATCAGGCCGCGGTTCAGTTTCCGGTGAACGCGACCGGCGCCCCCCCGTTTCAGTGTATGGGCCAGTCCGGCGGCACGGTCAACATCTGGAGATGGAACGCGGAGTGGCAGCGTGACCTCGGCGCCACGAGCGCGACCATGTGGAACGTCGACGACCAGTATCCCAGCATGGCCTGGGACTACTACTTCGAGGAGCCGGCGGGCGGCGTGACCTACCCGGACCGCATTGGTCGCAGCGAGGGGCCGTTCAACGACGGCATCTGGTCTGGCAACATCATGTCCGATCCGACGCTCCGGGCGAGCTCCGTCGAGGATTTGAGCGCCAACGGATTCAGCACGCTGACGACCCAGACCTCGCAGAACGTGAAGGGAAACGGGCTCTGGGAGTCATACGGGTCGCTGAAGGGTGGATGTTGCGTGGGCCCGAGCTGGCGCGTCGTCATGACGC
>JBFGRH010000181.1:0-4595 GCA_041563795.1 Nitrospiraceae bacterium
ACATCACTGCTGACGCCCGAACAGCAGGCGGCCCAGCACGGCGAGGCCCTCTGGACGCGGAATCCAGATCAATGCTGCCAGTTGCGGAAGATCGAACCGCTCGCGCGCATCCTGAGCGGCTACGCAGCCTGGATTACGGGCATCCGGCGCGACCAGGCCCCGACCCGCGCGAACGCGGGACTCGTCGAATGGGACCAGAAGTTCAATCTGGTGAAATTCAACCCGCTGGCAACATGGAAATCGGAAGACGTCTGGGCCTATATCAAGGTGCACGAGGTGCCCTACAACGAACTGCACGACCACCACTATCCCAGCATCGGCTGCACCCACTGCACCGCGCCGGTGATGCCTGGCGAGGATCCCCGTTCGGGCCGGTGGAAAAACTTCGCCAAGACCGAGTGCGGACTTCATAAGTAACCCTGAACGACAGACGGACAATCCGAACATGAGCATGCAGGAACTTATTGCGAAAATCGGCGCCGGCCAGAAGGCCTCGAAGGACCTCACGTGGGAAGAGGCCAAGCAGGCGATGCGGCTGCTGATCGAGGGAACGGCGACGCCGGTCCAGACCGGCGCGTTCCTGCTGGCGATGCGCTTCAAAATGGAGTCGGTCACGGAACTGGCCGCGTTCACATCCGTCGTACGCCAGTATGTTCCGCCGCTGCCGGTCGCGTCCGGACTGGCGCTGGTGGATGTACCGGTCTATGCGGGGAAACAGGACACGTTTCACGCGTCGATCGGGGCCGCGGTCGTTGCCGCAGCCGGTGGAGCGGCCATTCTCATGCACGGCCACGACATCATTCCCCACCGGCCCGGCCCGGCCACCGTCCTGGCCAGGCTCGGCATCGCGACCGAACTGGCCCCCAAACAGGCGGCCGATGAATTGGCCGCCAAGGGCTTTGCCTACCTCGATATCGCGCTCTACCATCCGCCGGTCGCGAGGTTCCTTGACCTGCGACTGGAACTCGGCGTCCGCAACCTGTTCCATCCCGTGGCCCGGATGCTGAACCCGGCCCGCGCCAAGGCGCAGATCGTCGGCCTGACCCATCCGCCCTACTTCGAGAAGACGGCGGAGGCCCTCGCCATGCTCGGCTGCCAGCAGGCCCTGATCCTCCGCGGGGTGGAGGGCAGTCCCGAACTGTCGCTCGCGTCGGTGACCAAGGCGTTGGAACTGCGCGGCGAGCGCATCACGCCGATGGCGCTCGCCCCCAAGGATGCCGGGCTGCCGATGGGAACGCATCAGCCGATGGCGGGATTTCCTCCGGGACAGGCAGACCGGGAGGCCGACCTGTTGAAGAAAATCCTCCTGAACCAGGTGCGCGGCGGCCAGCGCGACTGGGTGCTGCTGAACGCCGCCCTGTTGCTCTACGCCTCGGGCAAGGCGACCTCCGTGCTGGACGGCGCGAAGCTGGCGCAGCAGGCGCTGGATTCGGGAGCGGCCGGGAAGAAACTGTCAGAACTCGCCACTGGAGTCCCGGTGTCATGAAGCATCTTCGGCAGCTCGAAGACCAGAGCGTCTACATTTTCCGCGAAGCCTACAAGAACTTCGACAACCTGGCCATGCTCTGGTCGATGGGCAAGGATTCGACGGTGTTGCTGTGGCTGGCGCGCAAGGCCTTCTTCGGCGCCGTGCCGTTTCCGCTGTTGCACGTGGATACCAGCTACAAGATTCCGGCCATGATCGAGTATCGGGACCGCCTGGCCCGCGAATGGCGCTTGAACCTCATTGTCGGCCAGAACAAGGAGGCGCTGGCGGCCGGCATGAACCACGAGAAGGGGCGGGTCACCTGCTGCACGGCCCTCAAGACGATGGGGCTGAAAAACCTCGTGGCCGAGAAGGGCTACACGGGGATCATTCTGGGTGTCCGCGCCGACGAGGAAGGGACGCGCGCCAAGGAACGGTATTTCTCGCCGCGCGACAAGCACGGCGACTGGGATTTCCGCGACCAGCCGCCGGAACTCTGGGACCAGTTCAAGACCACGTTCCCGCCGGGCACGCACATTCGCATCCACCCGCTGCTGGACTGGACGGAGATCAACATCTGGGAATACATCAAGCTCGAGAACATTCCCTTCATCGATCTCTATCTCGACAAGGGCGAGGGGACGAGGTACCGCAGCCTGGGCTGCGCGCCCTGCACGTTTCCGATCAAGTCCACGGCGAGAACCGTGGACGAAATCATCGAGGAACTGCGCCGTACGAACGTGGCGGAACGGTCCGGGCGCGCGCAGGACGAGGGGCGGGGCATGGAGCTGCTGCGGAAAGACGGGTACATGTGAGGAGAGAATGACCTGGCGGGGTGGTGGGCCGTCCTTGCTCGCAGAGGGCGCACGATAAGAATGTGCTCCCTCGATGCGCGCAGTCGAAGGCAGACCACCCCGCAGTCAAGAAAGAAAGAGAGTCACGGCTCGCCACGGAAGCCGCGCATGACGCGCGGATGGCGAGCCGTTGGAAGAGAGGAATTGGGTTTTTACTGTTGGGAGTCGCATGACGACGAAGACGCAGGCGGAAACATTTAGCAAGCCCAGCGAGACGATGCAGATCGTCATCGTCGGCCATGTGGACCACGGCAAATCCACGCTGCTAGGGCGGCTCTACGCCGATACGGGCTCGCTGCCCGAGGGCAAGATCGAGAAGGTGCAGGCCATCTGCCGCCAGCAGGGCAAGGAATTCGAGTACGCCTTCCTGTTCGACGCCTTCCTGGAGGAGCAGGAACAGGGCATCACCATCGATACGGCCCGCACGTTCTTCATCTGGAACAGCCGGCAGTACATCATCATCGATGCGCCGGGCCACAAGGAATTCCTCAAGAACATGGTGTCGGGCGCGGCGCGCGCCGAGGCGGCGCTGCTGCTGATCGACGCGCTGGAGGGTGTAAAGGAGCAGTCCAAGAAGCACGGCTATCTCCTGTCCATGTTGGGCGTCAAGCAGGTGGCCGTGGTCGTCAATAAGATGGACCTCGTCGGCTACCGGCAGGACGTGTTTGCCGGCATCGAGAAGGAATACCGCGAGTTCCTCAGCCAATTCAAAGTGATCCCCTCGCAGGTCATCCCGGTGAGCGCCAAATTCGGCGAGAATATCGCGGCGCGCAGCACACACATGCCCTGGTACAAGGGCCCGACCGTGCTGGACGCGCTCGGCCTCTTCAAGAAGGAAACGGCCCGCACCGAGCTGGCGCTGCGGTTTCCGGTGCAGGACGTGTACAAGTTCGACGCGCGCCGGATCATCGCCGGCCGCATCACGGCGGGCCGCGTCAAGGTCGGCGACCGCCTGGTCTTCTCGCCGTCGAACAAGAGCGCCGTCGTGCAAACGATCGAAGCCTTCAATGTCGAGCCGTCGCCGATCGAGGCCCACGCGGGCCAATCGGTCGGCGTCACGCTGGATGAGCAGATCTTTATCGAGCGCGGTGAAATCGCGTCGCGCCAGGAGGAACTCCCCCTCGTCTCCACCGCCTTCCGTGCCAACCTGTTCTGGCTGGGACGGCGCCCGCTGGAGCAGGGACGGAAATACATGCTCCGGTTGGCCACGCGCGAGGTGGACTGCCAGGTGGCCATCATTCACCGGATTGTCGACGCATCGGACCTGGCGCTTCAGCAAGGGGGCACCATCGTCGGCCGGAACCAGGTGGCCGAAGTCACCTTCCGGACCAAGGCGCCCATCTCCTTCGACCTGTCCTCGTCATTCGAAGCCACCGGCCGGTTCGTGATCGTCGACGACTATGACATCGCCGGCGGCGGCATCATCACCGAACTGGTCCGCGATGAACAGGAATTCCTGCGCGACGAGGCGCGCAAGCGGGACTTTGCCTGGGTCAAGGGCGAGGTGGGCGCCGAGGCCCGGGCCCAACACTACGGCCACCGGGCGGCGATCGTGCTGCTCACCGGCGGCGAGCACACGGGCAAGTCCTTCCTGGCCCGCAAATTGGAGTCGCTGCTGGTGGCGGAAGGCCGCCATGCCTATCTGCTGGACGGCGAAAACCTCCGGCGCGGGCTCGATGCCGACCTGGGAGAGGCCGACACCAATGAAATGGCCCGCCGCTACGGCGAGGTCGCCCGGCTCCTGATCGACACGGGCTTGATCGTCATCTCGACGACCAATCCGTTCGGGCAATCCTACCGGCAGGCGCTGCCCTCCATTCGCACGCTGGTCAACCCGGCGCCGGTCATTGCCGTCCACATGAGCAAATCGCAGGAAGAGCCGCCGCCGAACACGGATCTGCAGTTTGCCGGGCCGAAGGACTTTGACGGGGCCGCCCGACAGATCATCGAGGAACTGAAACGGAAGGGGGTACTGGCGCAGGCGGTCGGTGTGAGGCCGACCTTCCAGTACTCCATTTGAGTGGTTTGACTGCCCCGAAAACGCTATGTTACGGTGGCTCAGAAAGCAGGCGAAAGATGGCTGACAAAGACCTCAAATCGATCCTCGGGAAGCTGCAGTACAGCGACGACGCCAAGGTCGTCCAGCAGATCACCGAACAGATGAAACAGGTCCAGGCCCGCATGGCCGGGGTCAAGCACAAGCTCGTGGTCATGAGCGGCAAGGGCGGCGTCGGCAAGAGCATGACGACCGTGAACCTGGCCCTCGCCCTGGCCCG
>JBFGRH010000182.1:0-4591 GCA_041563795.1 Nitrospiraceae bacterium
ATAAGGCTCCTTTCGGCCGTCCGGCCTATCGGATGGACCTTCGCTGGACAGAGGCAACGTGTGGCTATGTCGATTGGCTTCCAGTATACAGCAGCCCGGGGTGTTTCTACTCCTGCGGAATCTTGCCCTTGTTGCGGGCCAGCCACTGGTCGAAGGTCTGGAGGCCCGGGTGCAGGGCGCGGGCGACCTCGGGGTTGCGCGCCCCGCAGAAGACCGACTCGAAGTCGTGCTTGAACTGGAACATGTTCCCCAGGTCCTCGGCGCCCGGGAACCCCGCCTTGCGGTACATATCGTGCGGGACGGCCTGGTGCACCACCTCCCGCCCCAGCGCGTTCGTCAGGGACGCGGCCATCTGCGCGCCGGTCAGGTGCTCGGCGGCGATGCCCACCCTCTTGCCGATGTACTCCTGGCCCTTTTTAAAGATGCCCAGCGCGCAGGCCCCGATGTCCTCCCCGGCGATGCCCGGCAGCTTCTTCTCGCCCATCGGCAGGGCGAACACCAGCCGGCCGGCCGGCCCCTTCTTGGGCCCCATGCCGAAGTGGATCAGGTTGTCGTAGTAGAAGGAGGTGAGGAGGAACGTGGTCGGCACGCCGGCCTCGGTGAAGAACCGGTCGGACTCGCCCTTGCCGTCGAAGTGCGGCACCTTGTACTGCCCCATCAGCGTGGGCATGCGGGTGTCGGAGAGCGGCACCCACTTGCGCGTGTCCTCCAGCGTGGACCAGATCACGTGCTTGAGGCCGCACTGCTTCGCCGCCTGGGCCATGGCCTTGGCCTCCTTGATTTCCTGCTCCGGCTGCATGTGCATCCAGAAGAAGGTGACGCAAAAGGCGCCGTAGCAACCCGCGAAGGCCTTCTGCAGGCTGGCCGGGTCGTCCACGTCGGCAGCCACCACCTCGGCGCCCATCTTGGCCAGGCCCTTGGCCTTGTCGGAGTGCGGGCTGCGCGTCAGCGCACGCGCCGCGAACTCGCCCGACTTGTCGTGACAGATGGCGCGGACCAGCCCGCCGCCCTGCACGCCGGTGGCGCCCAGCACCGCGATGATTTTCTTGTCAGCCATATGAGGCCTCCATGAAGGGAATAATGATATGACCGCCGGCCAGTATAGAAGATTCCGGGGGGCGATTTCGCCCCCAGATTAATTCAATATAATGGGAACGAGCTGTGGAGGGCTGCTTAACCATTGATCGCCCGGCTAGCCGTGAATGTCCCTATCTTGATCCCCCGAACAGGCTATACTCTGCTTCTGCTCGCTTATGGAGACGCAACCCCATACCCAGGTCATGGAGCTTCGGCTCAGCTACCGGTATGTCTCCGCGCATCCCTGGGTGGTCCAGGCCATGGGAGGGTTCTTGTCCGCCTATTTCATGGAACAGCCGGAATTCCGCGTGCAACGGCACATTGAAGAACTCGAATCCGGCATGCACGTGTGGGTCTGCGACGTGCCGTCCACCATGAACGTCCTCTCGCTCCTCAAGCGGCTCACGCACGATATTCCGCCCTGCCGCTACGCGCAGGCGGACACGACTCCGCCCGCGCCGCCGCGCTACGTCATCGATTGCCCGGAGACGCCGTAGGATGCCGCCAAATACAACTTCCCGGCATCAACAGTAAAACTTCCCTCACCTTGTTCAGGTCTCCCGGTCCCTCACCGCTGCCCGGCCGACTTCCACGCCTCCGCCAGTTGACCCATGGCCTGTTCCAGGGCTTCGAGTCCGGCGAGGCCGCGCAGGACATCCTTCGCCGACGCCTCGTCTCCAGGAGGGGTGATTCTCGCCAGACGACCGGAGAGCCGGATCGCCGGGTAGGCATTCGACTCGATCCCGTTCGCCAATCGCTCGAGCGTGCCCCAGGCCCTCCCGTCCGCGCGCGCCAGCACCGCCGCATCCCTGCCGGCCATCGAGAGGAGCGCCAGCTCCGCGAGCGCATGGTTCCTCGTGGTGATGCCCAGGACACGCCCCATCGCCCCGCCACCCTGCTCCGTTCCATCCAACGACAGGGAATCCGGGGAGTCCGTCTGGTCGTTTGAGAACAGCGCGACCAGGACATAGTCGAGGCGCTGCCCTGTCGCCTGCGCGCGCCAGGCCTGAAGTGCCTGTCCTGGATCCATCGCCTTCGTCTCGAGCACTGCCGCGATCCGAACCGGCAACCGGCTCTCGGCTCGCTGGCGAGTCTGATCGGTCAAGAACGATTTGGATTGTCGCAGGACGGCAGGATCCGCACGATTGCCCGCTGCGTCATGCACGATCACCAGCCCGACGTCGAGCCTGGTGCCGTGCGGCATGCGAACCTGGTCGGGACCAGGCCTGGCCTGCGCGGCAGCCCCCAGGTACTGGTCCAGGCGCGGAGCGGGGGAGACCGCCACGCAGCCCGCCGCCCACAACCAGAGCGCCACGAGCATCACCGCGGCGCCGGCACGACCGCACAGCAGGCGTGTACAGCGGTCAGCGAGCATGGTCCCTCCTTGGCTCATCGCTCAGCAGAAGCGTACTGACGTAGAGCATGACTCCCCCGCCGGCGACGGCGAGGAACAGTTTCCAGAGCTGAAACTCGGCGTCCTGCCCCTCCACCCGGTGAATCTCCGGCTCGCCGGGCAGGTAGGTGACGAAGATCGGTCCGGCCACCTGCAACTGCTCCCAGACCTCCTTGTCCAGCTCGACCTTGCTGGTGACCGCTTCGCCGCGTGACGGAGAAAAACGAAACTCGACGGCGTATATGTTCTTCGACGACCGGCCCGTGCTCTTGCGGCCCGCCACTTTCTCCAGCACCGTGCCTTCCACCACGCGGCCCTTCTCCTCCAGGCTCCGGTCATGATCCAGCCCGGTGATCGACTGGTACGCGCCCCCCACCCAGAAGAGCAGCCCGGACACAAGAAACAGCCTGCCAATCCAACTGACCGGGATCTTGGCGAGCCAGCGATTGATCGCGGATGGTTCGTCCGTGGACATGGCGCCCCTCCCGGACAACTACCGGCGGTGAAGTGCGGGATGAGAACGTGGGTGTCGCCGACCGCCCGTCACTTAACGCCGACGACCATCGAGTCGGGCCCGGCCAGATGCGTGACCGTCGCCCGCTTGTACCCGGCCTCCTTCATCCAGCGCGTGCAGTCGGCGCCCGTGAAGTCGAAGCCGCCGGTCGTCTCGATCAGCATGTTCAGGCTCATGAGCAGCCCGAAGGCATTCTTGGACCGGTCGTCGTCGATGAGGGCCTCGTGCACGATCAGGGCGCCGCCGGCCGGCAGGGCGTCGTAGGCCTTGCGCAGCAGCATCATTTTTTCCTCGAGGTTCCAGTCGTGGAGGATGTGCCCCATGATCAGCACGTCGGCCTTCGGGAGCGGATCCTTGAAGAAATCCCCCGGATGGAAGCGCAGACGCCCCTCCAGGCCATTGTCACGGGCATAGGCCTCGAACACGGGGCGCACCACCGGCAGGTCCATCCCCCCGCCGGTCAGGTGCTTGTGGGCCAGCGCGATCTCGACGGCTACTCCACCCTGGGCGCAGCCGATGTCGATGAAGGTCTTGTGCTTCTTCCAGGGGAATTTCGCCGCCATTGCCCGCGCCGTCCCCTTGCTCAGCCCCGTCATGGCCTTGAGAAACCCCTCCAGCCGCTGCGGGTCCTTGTACAGCGTCCCGAAGAAGTCCTCGCCCGTCTTGATCTCGTTCTGCGGCCGGCCCGTGCGCAGCGCCTCGGTGAGCGAGCCCCAGAAGCGGTAGAGCCGCGCGTTGGACATCTCCAGCATCCCCCCCACGTAGGAGGGCTTGTTGCGGTCGAGGTACAGGGCGGCATCCGGTGCGTTCGCGTACTTGGTGCCGGATCGCTTCAGCATCCCCAGGGCCACGAGGGCGTCGAAGAAATCCCTCGCGCTCCGTGAATCCAGGCCCAGCTGCTGGGCCAGGACGTTCCCGTCCACCGGCCCCTTGGCCAGCGCCGTGAAGAGCCCCAGCTCGACCGCGCTGAGGAGGGTCTTCGATTCCCAGAATCCGATCCCGAGCTTCATGATCCGCTCGGGGGTCAGTTTGCGTACGGCCATGATGACGCTCCTTTCGAATGAACGAATATCAAATGGATCACGTCTTCTGATCGGGTGCTTCGCCGAGATGCGCGATGATGAGCCTGGCGTCGCCGATCGGGTCCGTCGTGAAGGGGGCCTCGTCCTGCTTGGGCACGGGGGTGGTCAGCCGTTCGGCCGCCTCGCGGACGGCAGACGGAAACGAGGCATCGTTCTGAATCTGGCGCAGGTACTCCATCGCGTCCCCGAGCCAGGGCCGGTCATGGTGTTCCAGCCAGGCCTCGGTGGCCAGCCCGACGGCCCGGCGGGCACAGACGCGCGCCTTGCCGGGGTTGCCTGCCTGCAGCGCGGCCTCGGCAGTCGCGAGCTCGTGATGGATCTTCGGCGATGTCATCAGGCCTGTGATCGTAGATGAAATCGGCGGGAAGATTCTACAGGACAGATGAAGAAAGAGGCCGGGGTGGCGTGCTCCGAGCGACATTCGCCGGAGGAACGGGGCGCCCATCGAGACTTTGCCGGGAAGGAAAGCTGGAACTGACCAAGGCACCGCGGTCAACGACCGCGGCCGCGGGAATTCCAGAAGGG
>JBFGRH010000183.1:0-4573 GCA_041563795.1 Nitrospiraceae bacterium
AAAGATCCCGCCGGGGGTGATCCTCCCGGCGGGATCTTTCTTTATGGACTGTTCCAAGGCATTCAGCCTCGTGCCTGCCACTGTTTCTTTCCGCAAGCGTAGGCGGAGAACTGCCTCTATTAACTAAGGATCGGGGACGGGCACCCCTCAACACATTCGGGGAGCCAGTCCACTGGGTGCCATTCGTTACTTGCGCTGGGTGCTGAGCGGAATGGCGAGAATGGCAGGGGGAGGAGGGAGAGTCGGATAAGTCACAGCGTTGCCACGCAGAGAACGCAGCCACTCGGAGAGCGTCACTTGCCCGTCGTGATTGACATCTGCCCCTCCGGCCAGACCATCGAATGCCTGGCTGAGGCGGCCGGTGGCGGGACGGTTCGGGACCACCTGGATTACCACACCGAGGCCGTCCTTGGACATGATGTTGCCCAGGTTGCCGACCCAATTGGCCGGCTTGGGGCGCTTGGCGGTTCCGCCCTTCTTCGTTCCGGCTCCACCGACCTGCATCACCGGTCCATCCAGCACGGCGAGCGACAGTTTGGCCCCAAGACCGTTCAACCGTTGTTGGAGCAGGCGGAGCGGGAGCCAGCGCTCCCTCGAAGAGAAAGGCGTGCCGTCATGTGGCAGCAGGAAGACCTCTCCGGTCCTGGCGTCGGAGACGCTGGACCCGGCGAAGTAAAAAAAGACGATCGCATCGGCTGAGGTTCGACCGGGCAGCCAGCGGACCAGCGCCTCTTCAAGGTCGGCCCGGCCGGCCAGTTCATCCTGGAGCAGCAGGATATGTGCGTCGGGAACCCCCAGCGAATCCTTGAAGAGGCCCACGAGTTTCTTGATTTCCGCCCCGTTCACCCCCGTGGAGCCACGCCAGGGCGTCCGGTAATGTGACAAGCCGACTACGACTGCGTAGCGGTTGGCCGCATTGGCAGAAGGGGCGGTCGCAGCGACCAGCACGACAGGCTTGACGGAGAGCCCCTCGCCGGTGACGGCGGACAGGGTCAGTTCGATCCGTTCATCCGGGATGCTCGCCGGCATTTTCCCTGCGACATAGGTGGCGCGGGTTTCCCCCGGCGGGACGGTTCCTATCAGCAGGGGGGCGCCAGCAAGTGCGGTGGAGAAGGCCTCGACGAGGCTCGGGGAGCCCGAAATGGAGATGGAGGCGGATCCGATCGGAGCCTGTCCGCCGTTGGTTGCGTCGATGCGAAGCGTGAGCTTCTCGCCCGGCTCGAGGAGCTGGTTTCTGTTCTCATCCTCAAGGGCTGCCTTGAGGATGAGCGCCGATGTTCCCTGGGCCGGAACCATCCGTCCTGCAACCTGGGCGCCTCTGGTCTCCTTCACGATGCCCCCCACGACAACCGTCATCTGTTCCGCCAGCGCGTCGGCCGCCTTGTCCAGGGCCGCATCCAAACCACCTGTCCAGCACTGGGTGCTGGATCCCACCGTCGGCGTGGAGACATTGATGTTGTTGTCGTAGGTCAGTGGGCCTTCGGTGAGCACGCGCCCCTTTGCATCCTTGAAAGTGGCCGCGAGCTGGACCCTGATTCGCGCCTCAAAGTTTTCAGAGGCGCCCATTCGCGTCCTGGCCTCGAAGGACTTTCCGGTCAGGTGCAAGTCAGCCGCGATGTCAGGCGATGCACCGGTCTTCTCGGTCGAGGCGATCTGCACCCGGGCATAGCGCGTCCGCGCCTTGCGCTCGAAGGCCTGCACGATCGACTTTCCCAGCTGTCCCTCCCAAAGCGTATCGGCGCAGACGGTCGCTTGCAGGGTGGCTGTCCGAAGCGGCTCGTCGAAATTCAGCTCGACGGCAACCGGCAGGCGTGGGGCAGCCGCCGGCTCGCCGAGCAACTGCGGGAGAGTGGTCTGATCGCATCCGGTGACAAGCAATAGTCCCACAAGCCACCAGGGGAGGGTTAACGAAGACTCCTGCTTGTGTTCCATGGAGGGCTACCCTACCGGAATCGTTTCTCCCGCGCAACACCGATTAAGGTGGAGCATTATGTCCGCGTCAGTCAGACTAGGGGCAATTTATGGAGGTCTTGACTCCGGAGTCGGCAGGTTGGATGATGCAAGGCAGGATGAAGGAAGCACCGCCTAAACCTGACTCACTGGAGGCAAAGAACCACTCCGCCGCGATATGATCAAACGCAGCGGCTCAAGCGAAGCTTGGTATGGAGGTGTGGACATGCGACCACTGAATCTCTTGTCGGCGTTACTTGTCTGTGCGGCATTAACGGCAAGTTGTTCCATGAAGCCTCCGAGCCGGATCGCGGTCTACCTGGGTCCGTCGGTGGAAAACGTGCAGACGATTCCGGCGGATCTCCGTGCCTTTGCGGATACCCGGTTGGAGGCCGGGCTGCTCCTCATCAACGATACCTCCCACGCGGAATCCGCGCCGGCATTGTCCGAGCGCGCGATGGCATTTCTCTCGGACGCGGTTCGGCACCGAATCGAGGAGAAGACCTCGATCCGCCTGGTCAAGGTACTGCCCTCGTCCGGACTCACTCCGGACACCGCTCAACAGACTGTAATCAGCCTCGGGCGGGCGCAGGGAGTGCCGTATGTCTTGGTGGCGATCTTCTCCAGCGAGGAATCGGAAATCCCGCTGATACTTCCCTTTACCGGCGACCCGGAACAGGGCGGCGGGCGGCCGGGAGTGTCGGGATTCGAGGCGATCAATTATGCGCTCGCGGAACTGGCGCTGCTGGAAACCGGGAGCGGCAAGATGGTGGCCAGGTCTGACGGCCGGGCCTGGTCGAGGTTGAACCGGCTCTATGTCCCGGTCAAGTCGAACGCCTATCCGGTGATTCACCGCTCGCGACGGGTCGCTCCGATTTACCCCCGGGAAGAAGACGCCAAGGATATTCTTCGGAGCATCGCCGGCGATGAGGCCCTGGAACAGGCGGTCTATCAGTTGGAGATGGCAGGGGCACAGACTTCTTAGACGGCTCTGGAGATTCCGTGAGGCAGCTGGCCTAGGGCGCGGGAGATTCAATGTGTCTCACCTCATCCGGCGTTTGATCTTTGAGCGCCTGACGAGACGTCTGGCTCATGTCTGGCTCCTCCTTGTCCTCATCGTCCCCGTCGGATGTGCCGCATTGCCCTCCTCACGGTTGGAAGCCTACCTGGGCCAGCAGTTCTCCAAGGAGCCTCAAGCAGGATCAGAACGAATCGGCGGTGGCGCAAGCCCGCTCGTGGCCGGCTTGCTCATGGTGAATGACACCACCGATCCTGGCTCAGCCCCCGCGCTTTCCGACCAGGGAAGGGCGTTCCTGGTCCGTCGGGTGAAGGAGACGGTCGAGCGCGCGACGTCGATCAAGATCTCCCAGAGTGATTCCTCAGCTTCCCCGTTTCCAGAGGATCTGCCTAAGCGGATTGTCAGCGTGGCTCAGGCGCAGGGAGTGGACTATCTGCTGGTCATATTTATGTCGGGCGCGGAGTCGGAGGTGCCGACCAGACTGTCGCTTGGCGGTCCGGAAGCCACGGCCGTGCCCGGGATCGAGATCCAGCACCATGCCTTGACCGAACTCGCGCTCTTGGATGTCAAGCAAGGCGTGCTGCTGGTTTGGGCGACAGGACGAGCATGGGCGGTTCTCGAGGAGTTGTCGCCCTCCACCCAATCGCATCAATACCCGGTAATCCGTCGGTCAAATGGCATGGCTCGGTTTCTCCCAGGCGTAGCCGCAGCGCGTGACCTAGTACGAGTCGTGGCTGCCGAGGAGAGCGTTGACCAGGCCATCCTCCTCCTCGCATCAGGCTGGAATCGTGCCATCGGACGCTGATTTGGCACAGGCCACGGCTTCAGTCGAATGTTGACGCTTGATCTCCTTCAGGGTATCTTCCTGCTTCTTTTCTTGGGCTTGCTCCGCAACCCTTCACTCCGGACGGAGGTCATGGATTATGCCTGATCGTCGGTGGTTGTTCCTGGTGCTGTGTACGTTCGCGCTGGCTTCCTGTTCTTCGACCGAATGGGTTCATCGTCACAAGAAGCAGGAAGAGTTTACCTACGACTACAACAAGTGCGATAGGCAAGTTACGAATCAAACCAATACCCAGGCGATGCCGCTGGGAGGGTATCAGCTGAATCTTCGTGTGGAAAAGTGCCTTGAGAAAGAAGGTTGGCGGAAGGTCAAGCGATAACGGTCCGATTCTCGGACGTGATTCTCATTCCGGCTGCTCTTCACTTCACACCCTTCTGAACAGAAATGACGCTAGATCGGCAGGTGCCCAGCCCTGGCGAGCTGCGCCCTCAGTTCGTCATAGGTTCTCGTGACAGGAAACTGCGGAAATTCCTTGATGATGTTATCCGGCGGACAGAACAGAATGCCGGCGTCCGCCTCGGCCAGCATGGGCGTGTCGTTGTAGGAGTCCCCGGCGGAGATAATCGTGAAGTTCAGCGTTTTCAGGGCCTTGACCGACTGCCGCTTCTGGTCCGGCTGGCGCATGTGATAGTTGACGATCCGCCCGCCTGCATCCATCTCCAGGCTGTTGCAGAAGAGCGTGGGATACCCCAGCTGCCGCATGAGGGGCAGCGCGAACTGGTAGAAGGTGTCCGAAAGAATAATCACCTGGCACCGCTCCC
>JBFGRH010000184.1:0-4567 GCA_041563795.1 Nitrospiraceae bacterium
GAAAATCGGCGACTCGAACGCCGTCCCGTGCAGCAGCGCGGCATCGACGCGGCCGAAGGTCTTCAGATCGGGGGTCTGCTCCCGCATCCCCTTCCATTCTTCGTAATGCCGGTCATGGCACTGCTTGCAATTCTCGGAGCGGATGAACACGTCTTCGATTTCGGTGACCCATGCGGCCGGCTCTTCCCCATCACCTTTCTGAGCGACCGCACGCCCCTGGTCAAATGCGCTCAATCCGAGCACCGCCAACGCCAAGACCCAGCCCGTTGCCAATTGAACTCTACTCATGGTTGGGATCAGCTTGCCACGACGGGGGGCACTTAGTCCTTGAGGCAGCGCACGAGGTGGAAATTGATGACACCGGCGACGCCCTGGTTGTCCGGATCGGCCGGCTCGTAGGTGCCGACCGTGAAACCGCATTGTCCCATGGCCTGCTTGAGGGCACGCCCGAAATCGAATAGGTTGCGTACCTCGACCTTGTCGATCTCTTTGACGATCGCGGCGACCTTGATGCCGGACAGCTCCGCGGGTGTGCCTCCGATCACCTCGAAGATGACCACGCCCTGGGGTCGGGTCAGCCCCAGCTCTTTTTGGATCTCTTCGTCAACCTCGCCCACGATGATGCCAAATTCCTCCCCAATGCGTAACGCTTCCTCCTTGGTCATCTCCCCGTTGTCCCTGGACATGCTCTCCGTGGGGGCTAGCATCATGCATGCCGCCGCGGCGATTCCGAGGACACACGCCCTCATGATCGAACGCGGTTTTTCACTCACACGCATGGCACTCCTCCTTCTTCTTTTCAGCTCAGCCGCGCGACGTTGTGATGTCCCTGAGGTGCCTCAGGTCTTGCCAAACGGATCAATCGCAAGCTGAAACCAGGGCGCGACGGCCTTCTGACCGTTCCGCTCGCGGTTCTCCCCGTTCCAGACGGCAAAGGCGATGGCCTGCAAACGACCCGGCTCAAGCCGCGCCTCATTCTCTTTCCCCGCACTCTCGAGCTCGCGGGTCATCACCACCTGCCAGACCCCGCGGCTCCAGCGAGCCTGGCCCTGTATGCGCCCTTGGTCGCGCTTGCTGGTCAGCGTGCTGAAGCCCCCGCCGATCAGATCCTCTACGGACGACGCACGTCTCGGAATGACCTCGAAACGGCGCACGCCGCGGCGACCTTTCTGTTCGGCGCGCGCAGCCCGCCGGTCGACGTCGCTTTGCCAATCCGCCTTCCAGTGCCAGATATTGATGTAGTGATCGAGTTGTCCCATGCAGAAGAACGCCGGTGCGTCCCCGAGGGGCAGGCCCACGGCCAAGCCGTCACGAAACGTTCCGGGCGTCAGCTTGTCGTTTTTCGTGTTGTCATGCCACTCGAAGAAGAACGAGATCTTCTTGCCGTCGTGTACGGACCGAACGACCAGCGCGCGGACCGTGGGCTCTGGCCAGACAGGACGGGTGAAAACCTGCCCGCTGAGGGGCAGGGTCATCGGCGGAATCTTCTCCCAGGCGGGATCCTCGGGCTCCGTGGGAACGTCGCCCTCGATGAAATGAGACCGGATCATCATCCCTTCGGAGCTGACGAATGGGATGTCCAGCATACTCAGGACGACGGCCGCAAAAATCAGACCGGCTAGAATCCGATACACGGAACGAGTGTTCATGAAGTCACACCGCCGCGCGGGGTTGACGCCCTCTCTTCATTACCACAGCTTCGCCCGACGAATCTTGTTTTCTGCCCGCTCGCAAATGTACAGATGGCCTTGACTATCCAGCGCAAGCCCGACCGGCGCATTGACGACCGCCTCGGCGGCCAGATTGCCGTCCCCGTGCTTCAGGGCGCCGGCCGCCTCCTTGCTCACGAAGCGCGCCATGCCGCAGCCGCCCATGTTTTTGTCCTCGTAGCCGCTGTCCCCGTTGCCGGCCAGCGTGCTGATCAGACCGGTCTCCGCGTCCACTTTACGGACGCGATGATTCTCCGTATCGGAGAGGTAGAGGTTATTGGCGGGGTCGAAGACGATGGATTCCGGTGAGTGGAGCATGGAGCGGGCGGCCGGCTTGCCGTCGCCGTCAAACCCGAAAAAACACACGCCCGCGAGGGTGGAGATAATCCCGGTTCGAAGATCGATCTTCCTGACTCGGTTGCTCCCCTTGTCGACGAAGACCACGTCTCCGTGGTTGTCAATCGCGATGTCGACGATGTCATAGAGCCTGGCTTCGGTCGCCGGACGGCCGTCGTCCAGGTAGAAAGTCATGTCGACATTGTCCGAGCAGTCAGGCCTCAGCCATCCATGGTCGTCGCTGAAATCGATCCCGATGGAATCTCCGGACAGCACCACGAGGTTCCTCGCGACCAGCGGCTGCTCCCGGGCATCGTCCTCCTCGGTCCAATGCCCGGCAATGGTCGTCACCATGCCCGTCCTGGGATCATACTTCCGGATGCGATGCGCCTGGGTGTCCGCGATGTAGAGGTTGTCCTCCTTGTCGAAGGCGATCGCGGCGGGATAGGTCAGATTGACCTTGAGCGCAGGGCCATCACCATTGTAGCCGAACTGTCCCGTGCCGATGACGGTCGTGATGATATTCGTCTTGGGATCGATCCGTCGGATTCGATTGCTGCCAGAGTCGCAGACGTAGAGGTGATTCTGGGAGTCGAAGGCCACGTCGAGCGGCAGGTACAGACCGGCCTCACTACAGGGTCCGGAATCGCCGCTGTAGCACGTCTCGCCGATACCGGCAAAATTGTGAAGCGTCCCCTCCCTCAGATCCACCCGACGCACCCGATCCGATCCCGACTCGGCAAAGTAGAGATACCGCTCCTCTTTGTCGAGCGCGACGTGGTGCGGAAGGGGGGTGCCCGCCTTGACCGCCCGTTTCCCGTCGCCGGTGCTCCGTGCCTTCCCATTTCCGGCGAACGTCTCGATGTACCCAACGCCCAGCGCAACATCCGTGCTCATAGTCATCCCCTCGTGAAGCTCCACGGCTTCACAGCCGTGGCGCCTGTAACAGGTTTCACCCTCGCCAAGGCGACGGGGGACAAATCGGCGGAAACCGCCGAAGCAGCCCGCCTACACCCCAATTTCCCCCTACGCCAAGGCTTGGGGGGACAGGTTGGCGGGCCTGCCCCGCCTGCCCCGAGCGTTGTCGAGGGGAGCCCTGTCGAGCGGTACCCACCTCGCATTCCTCCCCAGCTTGAGCCTACTCCGCCGAAGGAGTCCCGGCTGCGTAGGCCGGGCGGCCGCGGCTTGCTGCGAAGGCGGGTGAAGGAAGGACGTGACGTCTCGGCAGCCGCTGGCCCCCTCTGTCGGCGCGACCTGAAGCGCTTAGGCATTGGATGCCGGCGGAATCGTGGCGGCCGGTCGATCCTGGTTCTGTCCCGCTGGGGGAGCGGTCTGGCCTTGGTCTGACTGGGGCTGGCCCTGGGGTTGAGGCTCCTGCGTGGCGGAATGGGGACCGCCTTGGGCCTGTTGCTGAAACTGGGCCTGCTGTTGAGCTTCGGCTTCCGCTTCGATCTGCTCGGCTTCGTGTACGGACTTCTTGAAGCCTTTGATCGCCTTCCCAAGGCCCTCGCCGAGCTGGGGCAGCTTCCCCGCGCCGAAAATAATCAACACGATGACCAGGATCAGAATGAGCTCCGTGAATCCAAATGTTCCGAACATAACGTTCTCCTGTGTGAGAAGGACCGGTTACGATTTTTTGGCTTCCCGACCTCGCTTGGCAAACCGATCCTTCAGTTTCTGGCGCGCCTGCTCCGCCTGATCAAACATCTTGGCTTTCTCGTACGTACTAATGAGGTTGTAATAGGCCAGCGGCTCGTCAGGATTGTGCTGGACGGCATCCTCGATGACTTTCACGGCGAGATCCTGCTTGTTGTGCAACATTGCCAGGTCCATCAGTTTGAAGCTGGCTTCCAGGTGGTTAGGATTCAGCTCTAACGCGCGCAAGTAGCATTGCATTGCCATGTCAATGGTGTTGTAGTCCGAAACCTGCGGGTTATCGAGCTCCACGTACACACTGGCGAGGTTGTACCAGGCGAGCGGGTCATCCGGGGTGGTTTCGATCAGGCGCTCGAAATACGTCCTCGCTTCCATGAACTGCCGCTTGTCAGCATAGACGCGGCCGAGATTGAAGAGCGCGAGGACGTCATGCGCATACACATCCAGGGCCTTCTTAAATTCGGACTCGGCCTCTTCCATCATCCCTTTCGTTGCGTAGATGGTGCCAAGATTCGAGTAGTACATGGCGAGGGACCGATTCATCTCTGCTCGAAGGCCTTCGGCCATCTCGATGGCCTTCTTGACCTCCGTCAACGCGTCGTCCAGCCGACCCTTGCTGAAATAGAGCTCTCCAAGCCGACAACGCGCTTGAAAATCGTCGGGCTCCTCCTGGAGGAATTTTTCGATTTCGGCGATCTCCTCCTCGGGAGCCAAAGGCTGGTCTCCCTGTTCCACAGCGGCGGTGGTGGAGTCCGGTTGCGGTGCGCTCTGCTGTTCCTCGTCCATGGCGTAACCCTATCCTGCTTTAGGTTTTCTCCCCAAGCAAGGGAACCGCGGGACTGACGAGGGGCCTCGCGCCCACTGAC
>JBFGRH010000185.1:0-4558 GCA_041563795.1 Nitrospiraceae bacterium
GGGATCCGCACCCGTCCGTCACCGAGGCAGCACCACGCTGTCGTTGCGATTCCAGCGGACCGTGACGGATTCACCCGGCCGGAACCGCTTCTGGCCGCCGTCGGCGTTCGGCACCCGGACCGTCCAGGTCAATCCCTCGCCCACGTGAAGCTGATACTGCATCTCGTGACCGTTGTAGACCGCCTTGGTCACTTTCGCAGGCACCACGTTGTCCGTCCCGTTTACGGCGGCCTGCGGTGACAGGTGCAGCCGCTCCGGGCGCATGACCACGGACACCGGACTGCCCGACCCGGCCTGCGCCGGCGCGGGCGCCTGGATCACCGGCAATCCCGGCGCACCGATGCGACACCGCTCCCCGTCTACATCGGTAATGCGGCCGTCCAGACGATTGGACAGGCCGACAAACTCGGCGACAAACAGGGATGCGGGCGCGTCATAGATGTCCTGCGGGGCGCCCACCTGAAGGACGCGTCCGCGATCCATGACCGCCACGCGATCGGACATGGTCAGTGCCTCCTCCTGGTGGTGCGTAACGCTGATAAAGGTCAGCCCGACCTGTTCCTGGATCGCTTTCAATTCGCCCTGCATCTCCTGGCGCAACTGCTGGTCCAGCGCGCCGAGCGGTTCGTCCAGCAGGACCACGGCCGGGCGATTGACGAGCGCCCGGGCGAGTGCGACGCGCTGCTGTTCCCCTCCGGAGAGTTGGGCCGGCAGGCGGTCGCCCTTGCCCTCCAGCCGGACCATGCCCAGCGCCTCGGCGACGCGGGCGGTAATCTCTTCGCGCGCGGCATGGCGCATCTCGAGCCCAAAGGCCACGTTGCCGAAGACGGTCAGATGGGGAAAGAGCGCGTACTGCTGGAAGACGAGGTTGACGGGCCTGAGATGGGGCGGGCGCTCGACGACCGACCGGCCGTCGATCAGGATGTCGCCCTGATCCGGATGCTCAAAGCCCGCGATGAGCCGCAAGGCGGTCGTCTTGCCGGAACCGCTGGGACCCAGGATGGAGAAGAACTCGCCGCGCCGGATGCTGAGCGACAACCGATCCACCGCCACCGTGGAGCCGTGGCGCTTGACCACCTCCAGCAGTTCGACGGCGGAGGACCCGATCACGAACTGGTCAGCTCCACCGGGTCGTCATCGTTGCGCGTCCGCTGGCGCAGGCGCAGGCGCGCCTGATGCTGGCGGACCAGTTCCCGCCGCAGGACCTCGCGATCCTCGGCCACGATGCGGACCAGCTTGTCGGCGTCCTCGGCGTGGTCGCGCACCAGTTCGGACAAAGTATGGACCTGCCGATCGAGGCGATCGAGACGCCAGAGAATATCCTGCACGACGCTTGCCGGATCCGGTTTCTGCGGCAGGCGCACCACGCGCCCGGTTTTTCGGCTGGTGGGTTTCTTGGGCATAGGCTCCTCGACAGTTAATTGGCTCAGGGTCAGCACGTAGTATCCTCTCGCGACCGGACCGTGTCAATCCTTCCTATTTGCACCGCGTCCTGTTAGAATTTCCCCCATGCGACGCATCCTGACCATGGTGCTGGCGGGCGGCAAGGGCGAACGGCTCCACCCCCTGACGCTGCACCGGGCCAAACCGGCCGTGCCCTTCGGCGGCAAGTACCGCATCATCGACATCACCCTCAGCAACTGCCTCAATTCCGGCCTCAGGAAGATGGCCGTCCTGATCCAGTACAAGTCCTATTCGCTCGACCGGCATATCCGCACCGCCTGGAACATCCTGAACCCGGAAGTCCAGGAATTCATCATTTCAATCCCCCCCCAGCAGCGCATCAGCGAGGACTGGTACCGGGGCACCGCCGACGCCGTCTTCCAGAATCTCTTCCTCCTGGACAACGAACAGGCGGAGTACGTCCTGATCCTCGCGGGCGACCACATCTACAAGATGGATTACAAGGAGATGCTCGATTGCCTGCTTGAACAGCACGCCGATGTGGTCGTGGGCGCGCTCGAATGCCCGCTCGCAGACGCCACCCGGTTCGGCGTCATCGCCGTGGGCAACGACCTGCGGATCCAGCGCTGGGACGAAAAGCCGGCCAACCCCACGCCCATGCCGGGGGATCCCGGGCAGGCGCTGGTGTCCATGGGGATTTACCTCTTCAAGGCGGACGTCCTCCGGAAGTGCCTGAGCGAAGACGCAGCCCAGGACACGGCGCACGACTTCGGCAGGACCATCATCCCGCAGATGATCCAAACCAGCCGCGTCTACGCCTTCAAATTCCAGGACCGGAACAAGAAGGCGGTGAAGTACTGGCGCGACATCGGGACCATCGACGCCTACTGGGAAGCCAACATGGACCTCGTGGCGGTGGATCCGCAGTTCAACCTGTACGACCAGGACTGGCCGCTGCGCACCTACCAGGGCCAGTTCCCGCCGGCCAAGTTCGTGTTCGCCCAGAATTACGAGGGGGGCCGGATGGGCGTGGCGCTGGACTCGATCGTCTGCGGGGGCTGCATCGTCTCCGGCGCGCGGGTCCAGAACTCGGTCCTGTCCCCCGACGTCATCATCAGGGACCATAGCGAGGTCTCCGAATCGGTCGTGATGGAACACGTGCGAATCGGCGAGCATTGCAAGATCCGCCGCGCGATCATCGACAAGGACGTGGTGATTCCCGACAAGACCGAGATCGGGTATGACCCCGACCTCGACCGCGCGCGATTCGACGTGACGGACTCGGGCCTCGTGGTTATTTCGAAGGGAATGAAGCTGGATGCCGCCCTCCATTCATCCGGTTGACCTCGTCGCGGCGCTCCGCCAGAAGCATCTCACCCCAGCGATTGTCTTTCTGACGTCCCGGCGGGCCTGCGATGATGCCATGCAGGCGTTCGAGCGCAGTCCGGCCGCCCTGCCGCCGGCGCGCCGGCAGGCCATCGCCGCCACGCTCAAGGAACTGGCCCTCCTGTATCCGAGCATCGCGGAACATCCCCTCGTGCCCGTCGTGGAGGAAATCGGCGTCGCCGCGCACCACGCCGGCCACCTGCCGTCCTGGAAGATCGCGATCGAGGAACTGATGCGCCAGGGGCTTTTGGATGCCGTCTTCGCCACCACGACGCTGGCCGCGGGCGTGGATTTTCCAGCCCGCACGGTGGTGATCACGCAGTCCAGCGTGCGGAAGTCCCGGGACTTCACCGATCTGACCAACAGCGAAGTGCAGCAACTGGCCGGGCGGGCGGGCCGCCGGGGGAAGGACCTGGTCGGCTTCGGCATCGTCACGCCCTCGCCCTATATCGACCTCGGCGTCATCACCAAGGGACTCACGGGCCAGCCGGAGCCGATCGACAGCCAGTTCTCGATCAACTATTCGATGGTGCTGAATCTTCTCAAGGCCCACCCGCTGGATCAGATTCAATCCATCCTGGCCAGGAGCTTCGCGCAATTTCAATTGAACCGGCGGGCCGAGACGCTGGAACGCAAGCAGGACGCGCTGCACGTGCAGATGGAACCCTACGGACCGCGCGTGTGCACGGACTGGATCACGCAATGGCAGTCCTTCGATCAGGCCCGGCGGCGCAAATCACAGCGCGTGCATCTCAAGCGCCAGGAACCGCCCGAACTGACCGCGCGGCTCCACTTTCTCACCCCCGGCCGCGTGGTCGGCCTGACGCGGGGACGGGGCATCGTGCTCCGGCAGTACCGGAGCCGGGGACAAAAGAGCCCGATGATCACCGTCGTGCGGGAAGCCGGCTCCGTCACCGAATGTCCGGCCTCGACCGTCACGCAGGTTTTCGACCGGGCCTTCGAGGTGCAGGAAACGACGTCCTACCCCTGGTGCACGCCCCGCAGCCTGGATGAACTGACCGGCCACATGGCGGAGCTACCCGTGCGGCTTCCCGTGCTCCCCATCCTCGTGCAGCCGGAGGTGGAGGAGAGGGAAGTGGCCCTGACCCTCACCGACGACTTCCCCTGCCCGACCTGCCCGTCACGGCCGGCCTGCCAGAAGGACCATGCGACGGCGTTGAAGCTCCGGCAGGACTTTCAGCGGCACCAGAAAATGATCCACGCCCTGCGCACCGGCTTATGGCACCGGTTCCAATCCCGGACGGACGTGCTCCAGCAATTCGGATACCTCACGCCGGCCTGCCGGCTGACGGCCGACGGCGAATGGGCCCGGCTGATCCGCATCGACCATTCGCTGCTGATCACCGAACTGATCCGCGCCGAAGCCTTCACGGGGGTGGAGCCGCAGGTCCTGGCGGCGATCATGTCGAGCATCGCGCACGACGACGACCGCCCCGGCTCCTTCCCGCGCATGAGCCCGGGACTCTCCTCGGTCATGTGGCAGGTGCGCAAGCTGGCCGAGTCCCTCGTCCCCCACGAGGATCCGCCGCTGTTGCGCGCCGACGTGGCCGCCCTGACCGAACGCTGGGTCGGCGACCCAAACTTGACCTGGATCGGACTCTGCCGAACGACCACGATGGCCGAGGGCGACATCTACCGGCTGCTGGCCCGGACACTGGAGTTCCTCTCGCAGATCTATACGCTCAGGGGCACGCATCCGGGGCTGGCCGACACGGCCGCCCGGGCCATCAAGAATCTGCGGCGGGGA
>JBFGRH010000186.1:0-4546 GCA_041563795.1 Nitrospiraceae bacterium
GGCCCGAACCTCCGCGATTCGCACTGACGGGCGTGCCCCTCGCCCCACACGAGGACACGAGCGAAACCCGCCAGGTCGGCGTGGCCCTGCACCCGGCCTCATCCGGAACCTCACGATCAGGTCGTCCTCAACAGGCGATGAGTGCGGGGATGAATACACAGCCAAGATTATTGGGGACAGCAGTGCAGGCTGCCCGTCCCGGCGCCATGAGATGGCGCAGCTACATTTCAGGAGCCGCCATGTCAACATGAAATAGCTAGGAGTAGTATAATTTGGAGTTCATTAGCGCACTGCGTGAGCTTGCGTTAGAATCTGTCTCGTGCCGTGATCACGCTCGGATAGCGACAAGGGGGCTCGTGTCGCGTTACGCTGGATTCCCGCTTCTCCTGATCATTCTGCTGTTTCTCGTCGCCGTGGAGGCTGCGAGCGGCCGCATGCCGACACTGAGCCCCTCCGACACGGCGCCGGAGGATACCGCCGTCATCACGATTCGGCACCGCGCCTTCGAGCCCGCGAGCGTTCACTTGCAGGTCGGCCGCAAGTCGCGGGTGATCATCCACAACACCGACGCAGAGCTGCACGCCTTCGTGCCCGTGGGTCTTCTGGCCGGCGTGCACTTTCACATCCTCGGCGATGGGGCTCCCCAGTTCGACGCGCAGGGCCTCAAGCGCGTGATCATCCCCTCCCAGGGCACGGCCGAACTTCGGTTCGTACCCGAGCGCCCCGGCATCTTTCCGTATTTCTGCGATATGCCCGGCCACGAGATGAGCGCAACCATCGTCGTCGAGTGATCAGTCCGGGGCGGCCCTCGTCGTCTTCCACCGCGCATCCCTGACCCCCCGTCCGCCCGTTGAACGCGGCCCGCAGCAACCCATTCCTTCCATCCAGCCGACCTGGCACCGCTCCCATCGGCCGTGTTACATTATGCGGTCATTTTCTGTTCTGTGGTCACACGAGGAGTTGCGGCATGCGTGTTCATCAAGCTTGTAGAGTAAAGAGTCTGATTTCCGCTTCGGTGTTCACCGCGAGCGTCATGCTGTGCGGTCTCCCGGCTTGGTTCCCCGTCACCACGGCTGACGCCTCGGACAAGCAGGTGAGCGGCACCGGCAGCGACGGTCTCGTCGCCGCGGCCACCCGCTACGTCCGCAGCATGTCCGCCGGCGATCGCGTGACGGTCGGCCGGCTGGACTTCGCCTGCCAGCTCCGGATGGTCTCGGAGCGCGGCCTCGGGGCATCGCGGGAGCGGGACGACGCCCTCTACGACCGTTGCTGGGCCCCCATCGAAGAGGTGAACGACGAGCCCGTCCTGCGCGACGACCTGGGCGTCCACGCGCTCTGGCCGGGTCGGGCCAAGGCGGTGTTCTTCGGGGAGGATCTTCGCAGACATCGCTATGCCCCGAGCGCCTTCGTCTCGAACCGCGTGGGGGACGGTCAATCGGGGACCGAGCTGAGGATCGAGCACGTCAAGACCGAATCCGTTTCCCCGGCGTCGTTCCGGCTTTCTGCCGACTCGGACATGGTGGGGGCGCCGGCATCGGCGGTGTACCTTCGCATCTACTACAAGAACCCGATCACATCACCGGCCTCCTACGCACCCGGCACCTATCAGTGGGCGAATCCGGTCAAGAGACCCCGCGCCGCGCTCAGGGCGGTCACGCTCAAATGGATCGTGCTCTCCGACCTCGAGCGTGTTGGGTTTCCCGGCGATGTAGCCGTGCTGAATCTGCCCGTGGTCGCGGCGACGGCGAAGCAGCCGGCAGTGCCGTTCCTGATGGAGTACAGCGAGCTGGCCGATGATTCCGCCGAGTGGTGGGGACCTGCGGATGCGCCGGAGGCGCTTGCGGCGGCACTGAAGCAGACCGCCGAGCTCCCGGCGCTGATGGATCGCGTGGCGCTGTACAATCGGATCCTGATCATCGATCCCGACCACCCGGACGCTCTGACCGCGCTGACGCGCGATCTCTTCGACGCGATCCTGAACAAGGGTCTGGCGGCCCAAAAGATCCAGCTCGCGAACCGAGGCCTCGCCTCGCGCGTGAGCGAGTTCTACTGGGATACCTACGCGCAGACGGAGCGCATGGACATCTCGCTGGGCATGGAGATGGGTGGCTACGATGAGCCGACCGCCGCCGACTACATGTTTCGCATGATCCCCGCCATGGAGCGGCTGGCGGCGCTGCGTCCGCATGATGTGCAGAACCGCATTCGCCTCGGCGCGGCCTACCGCTGGAATCTTGACCAACTGACGGCCATCGCAACCCATGCGGCGGTCGTCGATGCCGTGCCGCCCGAGCAGCCCGACTTGCGCGCCCGGGCGCTGACGGAGCTGGCCTGGTCGAAGATCACCAAGGTCGCCTTCAACCGCACCCTGGACGATCCGGCCATCAAGGAGGCCTACCGAGAGTCCGGCCGGGCCTACGACCTGGCGACGGACCCGATCGAGAAGTTCGCCGCCGCCTACACCATGGCCTACAGCCTGATCTTCACGCCCGATCGCGACAATCGGGTCATCCTGCGTCATTTGAGGGATGCGAAATCCTGGTACCTGAAGGTGCCGGGGGGGACCGAGCAGTCCTGGCGGATCTTGCTCGGCAACGAGACGTTGAAGGCGGTCATCGACGCGGACCCGTCGTTGCAGCAACTCGTGGCCGCAGGAACCAAAGGATAGCGCTCCCCGTTCCTTGTTCCGTCAGCCTTACTTTTTACTTCGCCGTTCCATTGCCGACAGCTCGGCGAAGTACGATACGAAGGCGCGCATTCCTCCCGAGGCCTGCCCCCAATCGAAGAATTCGTTGGGCGCATGGTACCCGTGCTCGGGCAAGCTCAAACCCAGGAACGTCATGGGGACCCCCCAGGCCTTCTGCATGGCCACCGCCGCGCCGATCGAGCCGCCCTCCCGGATGAAGGCCGGCTGCCTCCCGAAGCCCAGACGCACCGCCCTCCTAACCGCTTCCGCATAGGGACCGGAACACTCGCCGCGATACGGCTCCAGCATGCCGTGACGCTCCACCCTCACGTCCGGATTGAGCAGGGTCGCAAAGCGCTTGAAGAGGGTGAAGATCTTCTGCGGCCGCTGGTTGGGAACCAAGCGCATGCTGACCTTGAGCTCCCCCGTGCCGGGCACGACGGTCTTGACTCCGGGGCCGACGTGGCCCCCGACCAACCCGTGCACCTCGAAGGTGGGCATGGCCCAGACCCGCCGCAACGCCTCGGCGGGATCCATGGTTCGCAATGTCCGGAAGCCGTAGGCTTTCATGAAGCGCTTGACGTCGAAGCCCGAGTCGACGTAGCTCCGGATCTCCGCCCTGGTCGGCGCCACGACGTCCTCGTAGAAACCGGGGATCTTGACCCGGCCGGTCCGCCCGTCGACGCATCGGCTCGCCACGTCCACCAGCTCCGACAGCGGATTCCTCGCCGCCCCCCCGGTGAGCCCCGAATGCGCATCCTTCTCGCCCGTTCGCAGGGTCATGCTGACGGGACGCAGGCCTCTGAGGCCGTAGGGGATCGCGGGCTTCGTCCTCGACAGCCAGACCGTATCCGAGATCATCACCGAGTCGGGCTTCGGGAGGCGGGCCCGCTGCTCGAGCGCCCTGCCGAAGTTGGGGCTGCCGATCTCCTCTTCCAGCTCCCAGACGAAACGAATGTTGAGCGGGATCCCCTGGTCGATGGCGTAGCGCGCCGCCAGCAGCGCCGTGAGCGCGGGGCCCTTGTCGTCGGTCGTGCCCCGGCCATGGTAGACGCCGTCCTCCTTGCGGAACGCGAAGGGAGCCTGGCGCCATTCGGGTTCCAGCGCCGGTTGCACGTCCAAATGGTTGTAGATGACCAGGGTGGGATGACGCCGACCGGTCGTCCATCCACCGGTGACCACCGGGGACCCGCCGGTGTCGAGGACGTCGGCCTGGGCCCCATACCCTCTCAGCACCTCGGCCGCCACCGTTGCCATGCGACGGACGTCGGCGGCGTGCGCCGGGTCCATGCTGATCGAGGGGATCCGTACCATCTCTTCCAGTTCGGTCTCGAAGCGCCGCCGCGCGTCTCGGACATACGCGTCGAGTGCGTTCGTGTGTCGGCTCATTGCTCTCTCCTTCCAAGGTGCCGGCCGCGCCTCAATGCCGGCGGTACAGTCGTCTTCATTATAGCCAGCGCAATTCTCGTCAAGAAAGTGTTCGAAGCCGGAAACGGTGCTACAATGCATCACCGTGACCGGCCCCATGCGCGACCAATCCGCCCAGGGAACGAGCCCTCCCCGCCTTGCCCAGACCTGCGCGCTCGCGGCGCTCGCGATCCTCGCGGCGCTCGGCCTCCCGGCCGGGGCCGAGGAGGCCCCGCTTCCGATCGGCAGGATTCTTGAGGACCCCAACGAATACCATCTGACGACGGCGACTCTCGAAGGAACCGTCACCGACGTTCATGCACTCGAGCCCTACTACACCCCCTCCGGCGCGGCCTGCTACGGCGCCTACACCTTCGCCCTGACCGATGGCACGGGCTCGCTGACCATCGACGTCCTGGGATTTTGCGGGACACCGGTGTTCCGGCCTCCACC
>JBFGRH010000187.1:0-4514 GCA_041563795.1 Nitrospiraceae bacterium
CCGGCCAGAAAAATGTGAGGGTCTGGAGAGATGGCCCCACACCTCCCAATCCACAAAAACACGAGGCACGCTAGCCGCGGCGGACTCAGGCAACGGAGCTGTCCTGCTCGGATGAGGCCGGCTCGCCCTTGCGGGCCAGTTGGGCCAGCTCGATCTCCATCAGCGAACGAAAGCGCCGGTAACTGCCAAGCATCGCGTGGAACGCCGCGCGGTCGAACACGAGCACGTTCACGGGGGTGAGACATCGCACGCTGGCCGTCCGCGGCGTGTTCTTGATCAGCGCGATCTCCCCGAATGAATCCCCCGCGGATCGGGTGCCCAACCGTCGTTCTCTGAAACTGGGTCCTCCCTGGATGATTTCCACCTGCCCGGACTGGATGACGAAGAACCGGCCGCCGGGCTCTCCCTGCCGGATGATCGTCTCACCCTCGCGGTAATGCGCCCGCGTGATGTGCTCGGTTCTCCCTACTTCAAACATGGTGATGTCGCGGGGAAAGAGCAGGTCCAGCGCCCAGTCGATGCCCACCCGCACTTTGCACCGGAGCCCCGGCATCTTGACGAGATAGACCGACCGCCACAGAAGCCATGCCAGGAGCCCGGAAATTTTCCAGCCGAACAGCTTGCCGACTCCAGTACGACGGCCCACGACCGACAGTTCGCCGATCCCCCTGAACCGGAACGGCCGGAGGGAGCCTCCACGGATCGCAGTGAGGACGTTGCGCGCACAATGCGCCCCTTCCCGCATCGCGTATTGCGCGGTCGGTGGACAGAAGCCGCCCCGCCTGACGTCCGGAATCAAGGCCGCATCACCCAGCGCCCAGAGCCCCTGATGGCCTTTGACCCGGAAGCAGTCATCCACGAGAATGCGCCCTTTCTCCTGCGGCAGGGCCAGTCGCTGGACCAAGGGGTGCGGGCTGTTTCCGACCGTGCAAATCACCGTCGCCGCCGCGAGGATCTCTCCGTTCGACAACACCACGCCCGCGTTGCTTAGCTCGGTTGCGTGAGTCTGCACGAGAAGGTCCACTCCTCGTTCTCGCAACTTGTCCTGCGCAAACTCGGCAAGGTCGGGATCGAGTTCCTGCAGAACCCGCTCACCGGAATGGACGAGGACCACGCGGTGCCCGATTCGGCGAGCCCTCGGGTAAAAGGGCAGGACGGACTGGATCAAGCCGTTCACCTCCGCGGCAGTTTCCACGCCGCTGAATCCCCCGCCGACGGTCACCACCGTCAACAGCTTTCTTGCGACCGCCTCATCCGCCTCCAGCTCGGCCTCCTCGAGGCAACGCAGAAGCCGGTTTCTGACATGAAACGCGTCACCCAGCGTCTTGATGGGATAGGCGTGTTCCGACATCCCCGGCACGCGCGACAGGTCCATTTTCACCCCAAGGCACCAGATCAGATGGTCGAAGGCCAGGTTGTGCACGATCCGGTCATCGGTCCCCATGATCGTCACCGTCCGCGCGCCCACATCGACGTTCGCCACCGTGGCGCAGTGAAAGTGCACCCCGGGACAGAGCTGTCGAATCGGATTGAGAATGTGCCCCGGCTCGATACAGCCGGAGACGACTTCCGGCAAGAGCGGCTGAAATAAGAAATAGTTCTCTTCGTTGACGAGATGCACCTCGATCGCGCCGTCCTTTCCAGCCAACTTCTGCGCCTCTCGCGCGACACTGATGCCAGCGAAGCCGCCGCCCAGGATGACGATGCGAACTGGCTCGGACCCTGTCATGAGGACACCTCCGGTTTCGGGCAAAAAAGCGCCGGCCTCATTACGTGGCTCGCCGATGGAGAGGCCGTGATTGTGCCGAAACACCCGGTAGCATTCAAGAGTAAAGGTCGCGTCGGGGCTTCTATAGGACGGTAAAAAAGGCAATAAATCCATCGTCTTGAGCAGAGTCGAGGTGGGAATACCCGAGCGGTATACTCAATGGGTACCATTGAGTATCCACGAACCCGGGGGGACGGGGATGCAGAGTTCGGTCATCCTGTTGCTCATTGGCTGTGCGTTGCTGGCCGCCCTGTGGTACTACATCGGGTTCGTCAGACCGCCCGAGGGTCTTGCCTGGCTGGCCCAGGCGGGATTCGTGTTCTTCACCTTCTTCCTGATTCCCCTGTTGGCCGGCGTGTTGTGGCTTCAGGCCGGGGCGACGGCCAGGTTGGCGGAGACCGGGATCGCGCCGCATCCCACCATTAAAGAAGCCGTCGGCGTCACCATGGGGGTCGGCGAAGACCCTACTTGGGTCTTCGAGGTCGAGGCGCCGCCCGAGGCCATCGCGACGTTCTACCGGACCGCGGACAACCGGCCTGGCTGGGACCTGATCAGCGGCGATCCCTCCATCATGATCCTCACGCGCGGGAACGAGACCATGGTCATCGGCGCGCACCAATCCTGGACATCCCGCACCCTCACCTACATGCTGACCCGTGCGGACCAGCAACCCACCGGATCCCCACAGCGGACCTCCAAGCGACCCTGACGCTGCCTGGAAGGCTTATGACCGCGACCCGGAGATAAGCAGCCGAGCAGATGGGGAGATGGAACGAGACGCTGAGATGATGGGCGGCTGAAGCCGTTGACAGTGGCCGGCGGCCTGTGGCCTACTGCTCACATGCGCATCCGGGTGCAGGAATTCAGTCCGAAGAAGTTCTCGTTTCAGAAGGACCCCATCCTGGTCCTGGAGGACTTCTGGAGCGCGGAGGAGCGGGCCTTCTTCCGGGAAGGCATGAGCCGGACGAAATGGAAGGCGCTCAGCGAGATGCCGGAAGTCCTGGCCGCGTTCCCGAACTGCGGGAATTATCTGAAGGGGGCGATCGGTCAGGAAGAGGCGCAGGTCTTCCTGAACAAGCTGTCCTTGCCCTGCATCGCCGACTACATCGAGTCCTTTCCCAACATCAAACAGCGCCACGTGGCCTTCAGCTACTACTCCTATTCGGCCGGAGACTGTCTGTCCACCCACGATGATACCGACGAGGCCTACGGCCGCGATCGCCAGTCCTATCAGGCCTTGCGGCGCATCGCCCTGGCCACCTATTTCCACGATGAATGGCACCCTGATTGGGGTGGCGAGCTCATTGTCTACGAGGCCAGGCAGCGAAAGGGGGAGCAGGTGTTGGACGTCAAGGAGTGCATCGCCCCGCGCCCGGGCACGCTCGCATTATTCACGGTCCCTCGGTTTCACCGCGTCTGCCGCGTGGATACCCTGGCGGGGCCCCACCAGCGGCTGTCGATCGCCGGCTGGTTCATGACGGAGCACCACTCCTGACCGCCTGCCGGGACGCTGACGTCCGTCCGGTCCATCCCCGCAGATCGCAGGGCTTTTGCAGCCGTCGCTCTCTTCCAGAGATACCCCGTGATGCACCGGATCACCTGCATTGACGTCCATGTCGCGGGGGAGCCGCTTCGCGTGATAACCGGCGGCTTCCCGGACCTGCCCGGACGCACGGTGCCCGAGAAACGTCTGGCCGCACGGCGACAATTCGATCATCTGCGGACCGCCCTCATGTGGGAACCGCGCGGCCATCCCGACATGTACGGCTGCCTGCTGGTCCCCCCCTCCTCGCCTGACGCGGATCTCGGGGTGCTCTTCCTGCACAACGAAGGCTATAGCACCATGTGCGGCCATGGGATCATCGGCCTCACCACGGTGGTGCTGGAGCACGGGATCTTCCCCGTGCAGGAACCCGAGACCATGATCCGGTACGAGACGCCCAGCGGGCTGGTCACGGCAAAAGCCGTCGTGAAAAATGCGCGCGTCCGTTCCGTCTCGTTCCTGAATGTGCCCTCCTTCGTCAGCGCCCTCGACCAGGCCGTCGAGGTGACGGGCCTGGGATCGGTGCGGGTGGATGTGGCCTTCGGAGGGGCGTTTTATGCCTTCTGCCGCGCGCAGGAGCTGGCGCTGGACCTGAAGCCCGCCTCCGCCCGCCGGTTGGTGGAGACCGGCATGCGGATCAAGGAGGCGGTGGCGGCGAAATGCGAGATCCGGCATCCGTTGGACCCGGCCCTGAGCTTTCTGTACGGCACGATTTTCGTGGGGCCGCCGGAAGGCCGGGGAGCGGACTGCCGGCACGTCTGCATCTTTGCCGACGGCGCTCTGGATCGATCGCCGACCGGCACGGGGGTCTCCGCCCACCTCGCCCTTCGCGAGAGGCGCACGCAGCTTCAACCCGGGGAGCCCTTTGTCGTGGAGAGCATCCTGGGCACGCGCTTTCTCGGCCGGATTCACGAGGTCATCGAGTACGGAGGCCTGCGGGCGGTGGTTCCGGAGGTGGAAGGGCAGGCCTATCTGACCGGTACACACGAGTTCTTCATCGACCCCGATGATCCCCTCCACCGGGGGTTTCTCATTCGATAAGCAGCTTCCAGTTGTCAGGACCCGTTTCCGGGTCTATAACAAAGGGCGATGGCCGATCTCCTGAACAAGGCGCCGAGGCGGTGGAACGAGACGCTCGCGGGGTACGTGTGGCTGCCGCGGCTGATCGACAAGGTCCGGGCCCATCAAGCCGGGACCCTGGGC
>JBFGRH010000188.1:0-4511 GCA_041563795.1 Nitrospiraceae bacterium
CCCGAATCATCGAGTCAGTCTAAGAAGGCCCCGGGTCACCCGCACATGGTGCGAAAGTGGCTCGGGGCTTTTTTATTCCGTCGGTTTGTCCGGCGTCTTCAGGGACAGCATAACCATTTGGTATTACAGGACCTTTTTTGGTTGGAGAAGCGCGCACGTGGTTGCTTTTGCGAGAGGGGACGGTGTATAAACAGTTAAATTTATTGTGGTCGGCCGGCCCTGTGTCGGCACCTTGATCGGGCCATTTCTTTACCGAGCACGAGAAGGACTATTGTGAAAGTTTCCTTAATCTTCCCACCCAGTTGGCATCCTTCGCAGCCGTACCTCAGCCTCCCATCGCTGACCGGATTTCTCGTCCAGGCCGGTGTCAAGAACGTCAGACAGCGGGACCTGAATATCGAGGTCCTGGATACCGTCCTCACGGAATCCTACGGCAGGGAAATCTTTACCCGGCTGCAGGACAAGGTCAAGGAACTCGAACGCTCGAAACAGGGAGAGACCGGCCCCTCCAGCGAAGAGCACTACGCCCGTGCCGTCGAGGCCGTGGAGCGATTTCCCTACCTGATCGACCGGGTGGATGTGGCCAAGGAGATTCTTCGGGGCGAGGAGTTTTACGATCTGGAGCGGTACCGGGACGCCCTCTTCCTGGTCGACAAGTGGCTGGAGATGGTGTCCACGCTGTATTTCCCGACCCGCATGACGGTGGTGGACAACCAGGTCAGCGGCTATTCCATCTACGCGTCCAAGGACCTCCTCAAAGTCATCCGCGACGAGGCGCAGAATCCCTATCTCAGTCTGTTCCGCGAGCGCTTCCTGTCGTCGATCATCGACGACCAGCCGGACCTGATCGGCGTCTCCATCACGGCGACCTCGCAGATCATCCCGGGCCTGACCCTGTGCCGGTTGATCAAGGAGGCGAACCCCAACATCCACCTCACGATCGGCGGCAGCATTTTCACCCGGCTGGTGGACAATCTTCGGCGCTGCCACGGCCTGTTCGACCTGGCCGACGACATCATCGTGTTTGAGGGCGAAACGGCGCTCCTGGAACTGGTCAATCAGATGGCGGGCAAGAAGGATTTCAGCAAGGTCCCCAACCTGATCTACCGGCAGAACGGCAAGATCACCGTCAACCAGCCCTTCTACTCGGAAAACATCAATGAGCTGCCGGCACCCAATTACGACGGGTTTCCGCTCGATCGCTACCTGGCGCCCGAAACGGTCCTGCCGGTGCAATTTTCGCGGGGGTGCTACTACAAGGACTGTTCCTTCTGCGCCTTGACGCTGGACCACCAGAATTTCCGCCAGAAGGACCCGGGCAGGACGGTCGACGAGCTGCAGATGCTCTCCGAAAAGTACGAGACCCCGTATTTCTTCTTCACCGATGAATGTCTCGCGCTTTCGCCGACCAAGCGGCTGTGCCAGCAGCTCAAGGAGCGGAACCTGAATCTCCAGTGGACGGCGGAGATGCGGTTCGAGAAGAACCTGTCGCGCGAGCTGCTGACGAGCATGCGCGACGCCGGCTGCCTGAAAATCGTGTTCGGGCTGGAGTCGTTCAACCAGCGCATCATGGATTTCATGAAGAAGGGGATCAAGCAGGAGAGCGTCCGCCGGATCACCCAGGACTGCCTCGACCTCGGCATCGCCATCCACTGCTACATCATCGTCGGCTTCCCCACCGAGACCGAGGAGGAGGCGCTGGAGACGATGAATTTCATCGTGGAGAACAAGCCGCTGCATTCCTCCTACGGGTTTTCCTGCCAGCCCTGTCTCTTTGACCTGGAAAAGGAAGCGCCGATCATGAGCGATCCGGGCGGGCATGGCATCCAGCGGATCATGCGGCCCGCCGCCGAGGACCTCAGCCTCGGGTTCTTCTACGAAGTCTCGTCCGGCATGGGGCCGGAGCAGGCGGAGCGGGTCTATCAGCACGTCTACGGCAAAATCAGTGAAGTCGTCTGCGAGCTGCCCTTCAACTATTCCATGGCCGACGGGCTGCTCTATATCGCCCGCGCCAAGGCCCAGGCCCAACGCGTCCCCCTGCCGGCCGGTTCGTGACCGCCGCGCGATTCTTATCGTGTCAGCACCGGCCATGACGATCGAAACGGCGGTCAGAGCAGGCGGCAGAGCGGATGAACAGGGGCTGCTCTTCGATACCGCCGCCAAGTTCCTCCTGTGGGCGGCGTTTTTCGAGCTCGTGCTCTACCGGCTGGTCTCGCGTCTGGGCATGCACCTGAGCAAGCTGGCCGCCAAGTACGAATCGGTTCGCATCACGTTCAAGGTCCTCTCCTCGATGGGGTTTACGCTGCTGAATCTGGTCTCCATGCTGGTCTTTCTGGTCCTGACCCTGGCGCTGCTCAACAAGGTCCGTGGCATCGGGGTCGGACGGTACGATGCGCTGGTGGTCCCGGGGTCGTCATTCCTGCTGCTCCTCACGGTCGGGTTTCTCATCTTTCCGCCGGCCATGCTGGGGGCCGTGGCCTATAACGTCGTGTTCTGGGCCATCCTGTTGTTGCTCGTGGCGCAGTACCTCTCGGTCCCGCGCCCGTGGAGCCAGCGGATCATGATCGTCGTCTACCTGCTGGGAATTTCCGGCTGGCTGTACTATCAAGTGGTCTCCACCACCTACGGCCTGGCCGGGTCGCTGCAGGCGCCGCCGCTGGTCCATGAAATCAATCGCGCCGGCGAAGCCTGCATGGTGCTGGCCAGCCTGCTGGTCTTCTGGGCCTACGGCGGCTTCTCGCTCACCTCGAAGAATAAACGGCAGCAGCGTCGGAATATCGCGTTTGCGCTGACCGCGGCGGCCTCGTTCATGCTGCTGCTCTTCGTCGACACCCTGGCCGGCTGGTATGATCCGGCGGTGGCGCTGGAAGTGCGGAAGGCGGGCGAGGGCATCGGCTGGATCTTCCAGATGGGCATGGGCTACACGTTCTATCTGCCCTTTGCCCTGTACATGGCGGGCCTGCTGGCCTGGTCCTATACGGTCGTCAAGCTGTACACTCAGGGCCGGTACGAGGGCATCGGCCTCGGGCTGATGTTTCTCGCGGGCTATGCGTTGCAGCTGTCGCATCTGACCTTGATGGTGCTGCTCGGGGTGCTGCTGCTGACGCTGGAGCGTCGGCGCACCTCGGGAACGGGTCTGCAAACGAACGAATCGGTGCTGGCCGGCGGGCAGCCTCCGCTGCTCGGCCAGCAGGCATGAAGAGGGACATGACTCATGGATGAACAACAGGTAGAAACAGGCGGGGCCGCGGTCGGCCAGCCGGAGCCGCAATTGACGGCGGACGAGGAAATCGCCGAGCTGGAGAAGCTGCTGACCACGGACGGCGAGGATTTTCAGGCGCGGTGCCGGCTCGGCGAACTCTATTTCAGCAAGGGCCGCCTGGACGATGCCCTGACCGAGGTCAAGAAATCCATCGAGATGGCGGAGGGCTTGCGGCTGGAGATGAACCGGTCCCTGGCCATGTACTATTCCAACTTCGGGACCATTTATGCCACCAAGGGCATGGCGGAGGAGGCGGAGGCGCAGTTCAAGCGCGCCCTGGAGTTGAACTCCGACGACGTGCTGGCGCTCTTCAACCTCGGGCGCGTGTTTTCCGACCGGCGGCAGTTCCGCGAGGCGCAGAAACATTACGAGCGCCTGGTCGAGGTGACACCCGAGGACCCGATCGCATGGTACAATCTGGCAGGTGTGTATGTGGAGTTGGACAACCCGGAGGTCTCCGACTACAACACCATGGACATGGCGATGCAATGCTATCTGCGGACCCTGGAACTCGACCCCAAGCACCTCGAGGCCAGCTTCAAGCTGATGGAAATCGCCTTCAATCACAAGAAGGCGGACCTGGCCATCAAGGTGCTGGAAGACGCCGTCGAGCACAATCCCGACGAGCCGCTGGCCTATTACAACTTGATTAGCGCCTACGACAAATGCAAGATGTTTGAACAGGCCGAGCAGACCCGGCAGCGACTGAAAGACCGGTTCGCGAAGCGCCCGAAGGAGCCGGGCACGGCCTAGGCGGGTTGTTCCGCGCAAGGAGACAAGGAGACAAGGTCACATGTTTGGAAGCATCGGCATTACAGAACTGGTATTGATCCTGGTCATCGTGCTCATTATCTTCGGGGCCGGCAAGCTTCCGCAATTGGGCGAGGGGCTGGGCAAGGCGATCAAGGGATTCAAGAAGTCCGTGCACGAAGCCGACGCGATCGAAGCCGAGGCGCAGCAAGCCCAGGCTCAGGCCCAGGTAGCGGCGGATCCGCAGGCCCAGGCCGCGCCGGCTCCACCCCAACCCGCGGCGACGCCGGCTGACCAGCAGCCCGCGCCCCCGCCACCCCAGGCCTGATGCGGAGGACTTGCTGATGGGCACACAGGTCGTCGAACTCGGCGTCGGATACATCGAAACCTTCGCCGGCAACGGAAAAGCGCGAAGCACCGGAGACGGCAAGCTGGCCGCGAAGGCCGGCATTCCGCTTCCGCACCATGCGGCCCTGGACCGGGAGAAGCGGTATCTCTA
>JBFGRH010000189.1:0-4502 GCA_041563795.1 Nitrospiraceae bacterium
GGCGGGGATGGCACTCTGCAGGCCCGGATGGGTGACGGCCACCTTGCCTTCGACGGCCGTGAAGATGCCGATGTCGATTTGATCTGTTGCCTGTGGATTGCCGGCCAAAACGGTGGAAGCACTAAGCAGAATGATGACGATGGCGGTCGCGATGCGGCTGTAAATAGTGTTTCCTAACGGATACACACGTTTGAAATTCTCCTTATTTATTGGCCGATTCATCATTGATGGTCCATTGTCCAACGCCTTCCCCAATCGCTTCAAAAGGGGTGTTGGAAGTATAGGTGCGGCACTGACCACTGTCAAAAATAGCCTCGTTTTTCTACTCATGGTTAATCACTAGTGACAATAATTGACCGTCATTGACAACATTTGGTTAACTTTATGGTCGTGAATGATTTACACATCGCAAGGCGCAGTTATCAGAACTATTTATCCAGCGAGAATTAAAGGCAGCATTCGGCGGTCTCGATGGTTTCTTAAGATATTGAGCCTCTTGTGTTAGAATCGACCGCACCACCACAGATCGCTGCGCCGACTCTAAACGACTTATCGGCCTGGCCTAAAGGGAAAGGATGCCCCTTATGGAGATCGGATTCATCGGTTTGGGCAAGATGGGAATGAACATGGTCACCCGCCTCCAGCGCGACAAGCATCGGGTGGTGGCCTATGACCGCACAGCCGATCTCGTGAAACAGGCGGAAAGCCAGGGGTGCGTCGGCGCCTCATCGCTGGCGGATCTGGTTTCAAAGCTCAAGGCACCCCGCGCCGTCTGGATCATGGTCCCCTCCGGCGCGCCGACGGAAGAAACCGTCACGGCCGTCGCCGCTTTGCTCCAGAAAGGCGATACGATCATCGACGGCGGCAATACGCGGTTCGTGGACGACGTCCGCCGCGCTGCGGAACTCAAGAAAAAAGGAATCGACTACGTGGATGCCGGCACAAGCGGCGGCGTCTGGGGGCTCAAGATCGGCTATTGCCTGATGGTAGGCGGAGAAAAGGAACCGGTCAAACGGCTGGAGCCCGCGCTTAAAACCCTGGCGCCGGAAAACGGCTGGGCCCACGTGGGCGGCTGCGGGGCCGGCCACTATGTCAAAATGGTGCATAACGGTATCGAGTACAGCATGATGCAGGGCTATGCCGAGGGATTCGAGTTGATGTCCAAGAGCGAGTACAAGCTGGACCTGGCCAAGATTGCCGATCTCTGGATGCATGGCAGCGTGGTGCGCTCCTGGCTCCTGGAACTGGCCGCCGGGGCCCTGTCGGAGGACCCCCGCCTGACGAAGCTGAAGGGGTTCGTGCAGGACTCGGGTGAAGGGCGATGGATGATCGCGGATGCCATTGACAAGGACGTGCCGGTCCCCACCCTGACCACCGCCCTGTTCACCCGGTTCCGGTCGCGGCAGGAGGAGTCGTTCGCAGAGAAAATGCTTGCGGCGTTGCGCAACGCCTTCGGCGGACATTCGGTTCGAAAAAAGTAACCCGGCTTAAGGAGTTATCCCGTTATGAGCCCGAGCGGACAGGGTTCGATCGCAGACACGGTTCGTGCTTTTACGGCGGAGCCCTGCACACTGGTCATCTTCGGAGGTTCCGGAGACCTGGCCAGACGCAAGCTGGTCCCGGCCGTCTACAACCTGCTGCTTGACGGCGTCCTTCCGGCCGACTACGCCATTCTCGGGCTTGGGCGCAAGACGCTCAGCGACAAGGAGTTTCGGGCCAGCTTGCGGGACGGGATCACAAAATACTCCCGGCAAAAACTGGCGGATGACAGATGGAAGGATTTCGAACGGAGGCTGTTTTACCTCTCCGGCAGCATCGACGAGCCCGCCTCCTACCATGAGATCAAGAAACGCTGCGAGGAGATCGAGGCCGATCTCAAACTGCCTGGGAACCGCATTTTTTACCTGGCCATCCCGCCCACGTCGTTTGCGCCCGCCTGCGAAGGGTTGAAAGCGGCCGGCCTGATCCAGGCCGTCGGGAACAAGGCGCCGTTCTCACGCGTGATCGTGGAAAAGCCGATCGGGCATGACCTGGCCTCCGCCCGTGAGATCAACAGCACGATCGGGCGCGTCTTTCACGAACCGCAAATCTTCCGCATCGACCACTATCTGGGGAAGGAAACCGTCCAGAATCTATTGGTCATCCGGTTTGCCAACAGCATTTTCGAGCCGATCTGGAACCACAAGTACATCGACCATGTGCAAATCACCGTCAGCGAGGCCGAGGGAGTGGGCACGCGCGCCACCTACTACGAGGAAGCCGGCGCGTTGCGGGACATGGTGCAAAACCATATCCTCCAATTAATGTGCCTCGTGGCCATGGAGCCTCCCTACTCGCTGGACCCCGACGTGGTGCGCAATGCGCGCATCGACGTCCTCCGTTGTCTGAAGCCGATCGCCGGACACGATGTCGACAAGTTTGTCGTGCGGGCACAATACGCAAGCGGCAAGATTCACGGCGCCGAGGTGCCGGGCTACCGGCGCGAGCCCGGCGTCCGTCCGGACTCGACGACGGAGACCTACGTGGCGCTGAAGCTGTACGTCGAAAACTGGCGCTGGTCCGGCGTGCCGTTTTATCTGCGCACCGGCAAGGGGATGACCAAGCGCGCCAGCGAGATTGCGGTGCAATTCAAGGACATCCCGCAAATTCTGTTCAACGCCAACCCGGCCGCTCCGCAAGTGCCGAACGTGTTGACCCTCCGCATTCAACCGGAAGAGGGACTGTCGCTCAGGATCATGTCGAAGCAGCCCGGCTCACGCACGAAGACTCACCCGGTCGAAATGCACTTTGAGTACGGTGAGGTGTTCGGCGCCCCCTCCCCCGAAGCCTACGAACGGCTGCTCCTGGATGTGATGGCCGGGGACGCCTCGCTGTTCATGCGGCGGGATGCCGTGGAGGCATCCTGGGCATGGATCACGGAGATCCTGGCCGGCTGGAACACGCACAGCACCAAGTGGCTGCCTGAATACCCGGCAGGAAGCACGGGACCCGTCGAAGCCGACCGATTGATACAAAACGACGGCCGCGCCTGGCGCGTGCTGTAACAGGGATGTTGAAAAAGTCCTCCGGCGGCGTTCTCGCGTCGCTCAGAGGCTCAACGTACGGAAAAGAGTACGCCTCCCCTCCTCGCTCGCTGCGGCCTTGCCGGAAGGCCTTTTTGAACACCCTGACTGTTTGACTCTTAACCTAGGGCAGCGCGAGCTGCTTCAGGATTTCTTCCTTTTTTCCCAGCCCGCCGATGAATCGGTCGAAAAGTCCGTTGCGGTAGAGCGCCAGGGCCGGCAGCGACGAGACTTCCAGTTCGGCCGGAATCTGAAAGTTCTCCTGCACGTTCATCGTCAGGATCAGCAGCCGGCCGGCTGTTTCTGCCTGCAGCGCCTCAAGCTCCACCAGCAACGCGCGGCACCCGCCGCATCCGGGCTGCCAGAACTCCACCAGCACCGGCGTCCGGGCGCGCTCGACGACCTGGTCGAACTCCCGGTCCGTCACCGCTCGAATCATCGTGCCGGCCCCTCCGCCCACTCCGGACCGCTGAACACGTCCTGGTAGAGCAGGTCCGCGAGCCGTCGATAGCCATCCGTCGTGAGATGCAGCCCGTCGTTCGAATAGGGCCGGGCCAGCAGGCCGCTGCCCTGTTCCGCCGTCGCCGCAAACAGGTCGACGCAGGGAATCCGTTTCTCCGCGCAGGCCTGCTGGATCCCCCCGTTCAATTCGCGCCGCCGCCTGATGTGTTCTTCCAGCCAATCCAGTCCCTCCCCTGTCCCCGGGTCACCCTGGACGCGGAGCGAAGGCACGGTCACGGCAACAGGATGCACCCCCTTGGCCAGGGCCCGGTCGTACATCGTGACCAAGTTCCGCAGGATGTCAGCAGTCGCAGTCTGCCACCCCAGGTCATTGGTCCCGCCCAGAATGACGACACTGGCCGGCTTGTGCGCAAGCACGTCGCGTGGAAACCGCTCGATCATCTCGCCGGTCAGCTCTCCGCACACGCCGCTCACGGCGACGGCGGCCGCGGCGCCGAGCCGTTCCTGCAGAAAGGCCCCGTAGGGTGTGTCGAGGAGCTGCGGCCGGTCTGGCGTGGGTGACTGATAGCCCGCCGTCAGGCTGTCTCCAAAACAGATGATGAGGGGACTCGCTGGCAACCGCGATACGTTCCGGCTCATACGTTGAAACGGTTGGCGGAACCGTTACCGGCGGGCTTCGGCCGGCGGCCAGTCCATCTCCACCTGCCGTCCGCAGTAGAAACAGGAAATCCGGTACTTGGCCCGGCGGCGCGGGTTCGGCATTGACGTGAACACGACGGGTGTGCCGTCAAACGGACAACTCGGCTGCTGATGCATCAAATGTTCATCGGCCATGACGAGAACGGCCGCATCGTCCCAGGGGGGATTCGGCTGTTCACGCCCGCTTAAGCGAGCCTGCCACCCGCATTGCCGGCACCGTGCCTCAAAGACCTTGACCCGGTCACGAATCTGGGACAGGTCCTGGACCTCGACCGGACC